>NZ_JBTVBB010000021.1:0-43076 GCF_058356305.1 Candidatus Culexmicrobium sp. | reverse complement strand
AGAGGGGCTTCAGCCTTCGGCTTCACCTATGGACTAGATGACCATGTCTTTAAATCAACTGGAAAAATGATGAAACTAGTTGGAGCAGGATATAAAAAAGGCTTCAAAATTCCAAGAGTAAACATTGATAAAAATATTCTTGAAATGCTGGAAAGCTATTATCCATGCATATTCAATTCAACCGAAGACATAAGAGAGTTTATGAAGCAGAGAACAATAACCATCATAATGAAGAAAAGCAGAAACCCAAAACTAAAAGGAGTAGAACCAACACCACAAGAATTAACTGAAATAAGAGACGAACTCTATCTTTCAAGACTAACACTTTCATGGAAAGTCCATCAAACAATGAATGAAATATTCAGCAAATTAACCGAAAAATTTATTGGAAGAGATCTAGAAATATGGCTTCCACTACTAACAATAGCTAAATTACTTGGAGAAGACATCTATGAGAATGTTTATGAATATATGGTTGAAGACATAAAAAATAGAGAAAGAGAACTATATAGAAAAGAAAAGGAAATATTAACAGCAATATATGGTCTTTTCAACATAAATGAAAATGAAATAGAATTTACAGCCTCGACACTATACGGAAAATTAAAAGAAATATATGTATCCGATAAAGGGGAATATAGTGATAAAGAATTTGAAAAAACATGGTCTCCAAGGAAAATCGGGAGAAAACTAAGCAGTCTAGGATTAAAACAAAAAAGAACATCAAACAAAAGATTATGGACAATAACAAAGGAAAAACTAGATGAATTAATCAATCTCTATGGTAGTGACATTAGTGACATTAGTGACGTTAATATAGGAGGAAAAGAGGTTAAAAAACGTGAAAATCAACATATAACTTCAAATAATTTAACTTTTGAATTAAAAAAAGAAAAAGAAATTAACTCAAATTCAATCTCAAAATATGAATTATTAAAAGAAGAAAACAGAAAAAACGCCTCTCAAACCTATATTAATGTCACTAACGTCACTAATGTCACTAAACTATGTATATATTGTATTCATTGCATTAAGCAAACATGTGAAGTAAAAGGAACTTTCATTACACCTTCAACATTAGCTGAAAGTTGCGAATATTATCAACCCCGCTCTAAGATCATTAAGAGTGGTAGTATTTGCAATAAAGAGCCTAGGGGGAAATAGCGAAAATGAGCAATCTTAAAACAATTAAAGTTAAAGCCTCCACTTACATGGAGTTGCTTAAACTTAAGAAGCGTTTTAGATCAGCTAAAAGTATTGATGATGTAATTGTCAAGCTCATCTCTAAATATAGGAATTCACTCCCCAAAATATATGACATATACTATTATTGTAGTATTTGTAGAAGATGGATCCCTAAGCATGAAGCAAAGTTTAGTAAGGGGAAAGTTAAGCGCCCTATATGTCCCATTTGCCATCAAAACCTTAGAACTAGAGCTAAAGAAAAGTCGAAGTAATTTATCTTTAATAATCCTCTCCTCAATTGATTTTCATAGGTGATTTATGTGAGGGTAATTGAGAAGTTAAAGTTAATGGGAAGAAAGGGTTTCACTACAGTTCAGATTGCTCTTACTGGAATGATTACATTAATCGTCACATTAATGTGCATGTATATGATTGTAGGCCAACTTGAAACAACCGGTCAACAAATATTAAATAACACTAGTGGTCTTCAAGCCTTTAATGACTTTGTAAGTAATTTTTGGAGTTCAACAAGTTTAATGGCAATACTACCAATAATCATAGTTTCAGCATTAATAATAGGCTTCATTTCATATAGATCATCTAGCTAGAAATATCTCTCACACACAAAAATAAAATACGTTCATCAACGCAATATTATTAGTTAATTGATATATATTGTTAATTACATGAAGTAGCTACTGTTAACTGTTTTCTTTTCAAATTCCTTTAGCTTCCTAGTTAAATACTCAATTTTCCTTATTAAATCCATATATTTCTCTTCTAACTCTTTTCTTCTAACTCTTTCTTCTTCAAGTCTTCGCTCTAATTCTCTTAATTTTTCCCTGCTTACCTCCATGATGGTTAGGTAGGGTATGGTTTTCCTATATTCATTTACTATTTGTTTTAGTAGTTGTGGGTTTTCAATGTTCCCGTAATCTTCATATACACTTTCAACTCCTCGTTTATGTCCCATGGTGAATTCAACTAGTGTGGGGTTCATTCCAGCTATTTTGCTCCATGTGGAATAGTATTTTCTAAGGGTGTGTATATGGTATGTGTGCCATCTGCCCTTTTCTTCTATTATTTTTTTCCTAGTCCTCTTTATACGTGTTGTTTTTACTGCTTTTCCAACTGTTTTTAGATGGCGTGTCCAAGCCATGGATATACTTAGGGGGTTCATTGCGCCTCCCATTTTACTTGGGAATAATAGGCTTTCAGGTTTTAACTCTTCTCCCTTCTTCTCCCTTTTCTTTAAATATAACATTATATGTTTTAATGCTTCAGCTGTTAGGAAGGCTATGTATGGTTTATCTGCCATTTTGCTTATTTCAGGGCTGACTCTAATAACTCCAATGTCATCTCCACTTATTTCAACATTGTTGTTTAAGGCTTCAATTAAAGGTTTAAGTTGTCCTTGACGGTAAATGTAGATGTCTTTAAGTCTAATGAAAACCAGTGTGCCCACACGTAAGCCAGATGAAATTAAAGTTAATATAATGGCTTTCATTTTTAGGTTTGCTGCCTTCAAAATAAGCTTTAAGTCCTCCCTGCTTGGAGTTTGATCTCTTTCAACCCGCCTTCCACTTGGAAGTTTAATTAGCCTCCAGTCAATGTTCAGCCACTTCTCTTTGCTTAAATTTGCTTCCAACCATTTTCGAAGAGCAGCCACATAGGTTTGAACTGAACTTCTAGCCAGTCGCCTTTCATGTAGGAGGTAGTTAATATAATCATTAATGGTTTTCTCCCAATCCACCTTTTCAACTGGAATTTGCATTGGAATTTCAACCTGCATAAACCTTGCAAACTCCATTAAATGTTTAACATAATTTGTTACTGTTGTGATGCTTTCACTTCTACTGTAAATTTGATATGCCATTCTCCTTATTGTTTCATCTTCTTCAATCAGCCTTCTAATTTTAGGGGTTAAATCTTCCATCATTTCACATTAAACTTTACCTGTAACCCTTTATAAATTTAACCTAAACTTACAAGTCTATGTAAACCATCTAACATAAACATTTTTTACACCACTTTCCTTCACTTCTTCTAGTGGGATTTCACTAAAATGCATTATTTTTACCATAATATCACCATTAATACTCGCTTTACTCTTCCTTTAAGCATTTTCCTGTTTAAGAGTAAATTAATTATGTGATGTATGATTATTCATTACTGGACTGGTGTTTATATGAGAGGCCCACCTTGGAGATGGCGTAGGAGACATAGAGGACCTGGTCGCCCCCCGAAGCCTAGAATTATTGGAATGCAACCTAGAGCAGTAATGTTCATTCCTCTAGATGAATTTAGGGTTCCAATTGAAGGTGAACCAGTTTATTTAACTCCAGACGAAGTTGAGGCTTTAAGACTAGTTTACCTTGAAAAGATGAATCAAGAATCTGCTGCTAAAAAAATGGGATTGTCAAGAGGATCTTTATGGAGATGTCTAGAGAGTGCTCGTAGAAAGGTAACTCAAGCTCTTATTGAAGGTAGGCCAATATTTTTAACAGCTTAGTAGATGTTTTAATTTCGTGTTATGGCACAAAATTTATAAATATCACTTTATATCACCTTGCATTGAAGTAATGGTGATGTATATATGCGTTTTCTAGTTCCTTTAGAAAATAATAACGAATTAAATTCTGTTATATCTTCACACTTTGGAAGAGCACCATACTATGCGATAGTAACCATTACAACTAATGGTCAAGTTGATTTAAAAGTGAAAAGTTTAATGCTCGAACATGGAGAGAGATGTGGAGCACATGACTTAGTGGATATGTATGACATTGACGCAGTTGTTGTGAAGGGTATTGGTCCTAGAGCTGCTAGTGTATTTCAATCTAAGGGGATTAACATTTTCATAACTAAGGCTAATAATCTCAATGAATTAATTGATGAAATCAAGAACAACAAATTGATGCCATATTCACTTGAATTATCTGAATGTGAACATGTAGATAGAATGTTTATGAGACGGCGTAGACCCGCATATCCATATCCTCCTTTCATACCTCCCCCATATCCTTACATTCCTCAATCTCAAGTCACTTTCCCTAAGAAGATTGAGAAAAAGTCGGGAGTAATTAGAGTTGCAATTGCATGTCAAGGTAGAGGTGGGCTTGACGACTTTGTTTCAATGCGATTTGGTAGAGCTCCTACCTTTACCATTATTGATATTGAAGGGTCTGAAATAAAAAATGTTAGAATTGAGCCTAATAGATTTCTATATCAGCCACATGGAGTTGGAGTAGCAGTTGCACAATTTATAACTAATATGGGAGTCAATGTCGCTGTGGCTGGTAGATTTGGACCTAATGCAATGCAAGTACTTCAGAGCTTGGGAATTAAATTGGTTACAGTTCCTCCTAACATCAAAGTTAGAGATGCATTGAGGCAGATATTTTGAAGAAAATTTTTGAAATTGCCATTGTAAGTGGTAAGGGGGGAGTAGGTAAAACTACAGTATCAGCCAGTTTAACATATTATCTTTTCTATAAGGGTATTGGGATTATTGCTTCAGATGCTGATGTTGACACACCTAGTCTGAAACTCTTAGTTCCACTTAAAAACACGTATAGAAGAGAAGAGGTTGTTGTGTCAAAGAAGGCAGTTATAGATCCAGATAAATGTATAAGGTGTGGAAGATGTATTGAGAAGTGTGTCTATGATGCAATACTTCGCACAAAGCTAGATGAAATTAAAGTTTTACCCTATATGTGTGAAGGATGTGGAGTATGTAAGTTAGTGTGTCCAGTTGATGCTATAGAAATTTTGAAAAGTAAGACTGGAGAGCTAATTGTCGGGGATACTACTTATGGTTTTCCATTAGTAACTGCACAGTTAGAAGTTGGAGAACATAATTCAGGTCTACTGGTTGGAGTAGTAAGAAATGAAGCTTCAAAAATTGCTGAAGATAAAAATGTTGAAGTTATTGTAACTGACGGTGCTCCGGGAATAGGATGCCCAGTAATTGCGACTCTTATAGGTGTAAGTTATGCTATAATAGTTGTTGAACCTACACCACCCTCATTGAAAGGTGCATTAAGAGTAATTGAGGTAGCCAAACACTTTAAAGTTCCCATTGGAATAATTGTAAACAAACATGATATAAGTGATTTCACAGGTAGAATTGAAGAATTAATAGTTAATGAATATCCAGATATAGATATTCTAGGCAAGATACCATTAGACTTTGAGGTTGTAAAAGCTGTTGCACAGAGAAAACCAATAATTGAATTTAACTCGAAGGCTAGTGCATCCATCGCCCTTATAAATGCATTTGAAAACCTGTTAGAGAGGATTGAGATATGAAGAAGAATATTACAGTTGCGATAACAGGAGGGAAAGGTGGAGCTGGCAAATCAACCATCTCTATTAATTTAGCTGAAGTAATCAGCAACAACTTTAAGACACTCCTCATCGATGCAGATGTCGACAATCCTAACGACTCTCTACTATTAGGATTAAAGACAAGTAAAATTGATGAAATTAAAGCTTTTGCACCAGAAATAATAGATGAGAAGTGTATTAAATGTGGAAAATGTGTAAAGTTTTGTCCAGAACATGCATTAATAATGAAGCCTGGAGAAAAACCTATACTTCTAATAGATCGATGCTCTGGATGTAAAGGTTGCAAAATTATTTGTCCAACAAATGCAATTATAGATAAAGGCAAAGTTCTTGGAACAATTTTTAAGGGTTCAAGAAAAAATCTTTCTCTCATAGGAGCAGAGTTAATAGTAGGCGAAGCAAGATCTCCAATTGTAGTTAGATCATTAATGAATAAAATATTCAGAAAATGGAATGAAGCAAACAAATATGAAGTTATAATAATTGATACAGCTCCAGGAATACAAAACACTGTCATACAAGCGTTACGACACGCAGACATAGCCTTCATAGTATCTGAACCAACCCCCCTAGGAATATTCACTCTGAAATTAATGGTTAACGCTCTAAAAAAATTAAATCTTCAAGGATGTGTAATAATCAATAGATCTAACATTCCTAATGCATTAAAAAATGAAGTTAAAAAAACAGCATTAAAAAACAATATTAAAAACATTTTTGAAATACCATATGACCCAAGAATTATTAAATCTACACTAGAGGGCATTCCCTACGTAAGAATTATTCCAAACTCTCCAGCTAGCAAGACTATAAGGAAGATTACAAATTTCATAATTGAAAAACTACATTAAATTAATTATTCATAATCCTCCCGATGCAGGAGGCATTAACACTATTTCATCATTTTCATTGATTTTAGTGTCCAGTTTCACTGCTACTCCATTAAGTAAAGTGATTATTGGCCCCTCACTTTCAACATCGATTATGTGGAGTCTAGGCCACTTCTTCTTTAGAATATTTAATACGTCTCCTAAAGTTGAACTTTTGGGCACATTGACAAGAGCTTCTTTTAAACCGACAATATCTCTTAGAGTTGAAAGGAATTTAACTTTAACCTCAATTTCACCTGTCATATCTAGAATAATTTAAGAAGTCTTCCTTTTAAATCGTTCTATAGCCTCCAAAATTATCTTCTTGGCTTCTTCAGCTTTTAAAAATCTTCTAACTCTAGACCATTTATGCGGCTCTAAATCCTTATAATGTTCAAAGAAATGTTTAATTTGACTTAATATAAATTCAGGTAAATCATCTAAATCTCTAACCTTATCAAATGTTGGGTCAACATCACTTGTGGGAACAACAATAAGCTTATGATCTATACCACGTTCATCTTCCATCTCCAAAATACCCACAGGTCTAACTTTAACTATCGTTCCAGGAAACAAAACTTCATTAATAATTATGAGAGTATCAAGGGCCTCACCATCAGGCATCAACGTACTCGGAATAATCCCATAATTATATGGATAAGCCATTGCAGTATAAAGTATCCTATCAACCATTATTAATCCAGAATCAATTTTCAATTCATACTTAACATTTGAACCCTTCGGTATCTCCACTATTACATATAATTCATTAGGAGGGTTTGGACCTGGAGTTAATTTTGGCAATCACATACACCTCTAAATATAATCCCTATACAAACCTAACTTATAAGTTCATCTTAGAATTATAGGCAATTAGAGTGTCTCAATCAAGTAGGTGGAGTCATTATGTATTTGGGAATAGCTCCAATGCTTCTTGTGGAGAATGTAGATGAAGCAATAACATGGTATATTAGTGTTTTTAAAGCGAAACTCCAAGATACTTTTCCTCAAAAACCTCCCCTTGAATGGGCTTCTCTCCGGCTTGGAAATATTGAAATAATGTTTTCAGAAAAGAAAGCAACTCAAAGATGGTATTCTAGCAAAGTTATGATTTCAAAATTACCCGCAAATTTCATAGCCTACATTTATGTTGAAGATGCCAATACTCTATATAATCAAATCAAAGACAAGGTGAAGATCATAATGGAACCAATAGACCAACCCTACGGGATTCGGGAATTTGCCATTCAAGACCCCTTCGGATTCACAATAATATTTGCACAAACCATAAAATAAGTAACCTTTAACTAATAACTAGAGGTTGCTTCAAGTTTAGCTTCAATTTATTTAAATATGTTAGGTTAAGAAAAGTAGATGGTATTCACTTATTGGAAATATGTGAAAAGTGACTAGTAAGGAGATCTTCTACTTTGATAGACCAGGGCCAGTTAACACTGAAAAAACCTTAGAGTTATGGATTGCACAGGCCCTTGAACTTGGCATTGAACACATTGTTATATCCTCACTTACTGAAAAGAGTGTTTGGCTGGCTGTAGAGAGGATGCGGATTATAGGTGTGCTGGGAAGGCTGCGTCTTGTTTGTGTAACCTTCCGCGCAGGTGGAGCTTGGAACGTCTCTGAAGAACTCCCAGACATACCGCATTGGCGTGAGATACCTGAACTTAAAGCCCGTTGAGAGGAGAGGAAAGGTCAAGATCTTAAGACCGTTACCTTTGATTTAACCATTCGTAAGAAATTACAAGAACTAGGTGTACCGGTTATTCAGACAACGGATATAGGCTATGATATTAATAGATCCCTAGCCAAGCATCTATGTGTAAGTACTCCTAGGACTGTCATGAAGGAGGCATTATTCACAACATTGACAGCAGCGGATAGTGGCGAAGTCCCCATCGACAGAGAAGTGGTGGCCTTTGGTGGGATAGGGCAGGGATTAGACACGGCGGCTGTCATTAAGCCTTCCTATTCAGACCAAGTTTTCCATCCTAAATATGGATTGGAGATACGAGAAATGATTTGTAAGCCGAGGTCTATGATGGGGGGCTTTTGGAGTCTATTATGATCATGCAGGGGTGTTTAGATTTTCACAAACAACAATCAAATAGTAAAAGAGAGTTAGGATTAAGCTAAAGATTAAAAAAGATAAAATTTTTATCCCCTAATGTAAAAAGTTCTTCTAAGACTATTTCGTTTACTTCTTGTAGCATAACATTTTAATTTCAGAGTAAAAAGAATCGTGTAAATTATATCAATTTTAGCATAAGTGAATTCTATACTTCTAAGTTTATCCTAAAATGTTTTCTAACTTCCTTATTTCTCAATATTGCTTTAATTATAATATATATGACTATGTTTGTGATTATTATTGCAATGGTTACCGGTAGTGTTAAGCCATATTCATAAGCGTAGTGTCCTCCCAATACAGCTATAAGTTGTGTTGGCATAAATGTCCCCAGTGATAATGGTATAAGGAACCAAGCTTCATAATAATCATGTTTAAGATAAGTTGCAATATAAATTATTGTTGAAATAGAAGCCATAACATTCAAAATATATGCAATCCGAAGACATCTCAAATCTCCCATTAAAATACGAAAAGCTAAGAATAACGGAATTAGGCTAGGAATAAGTATTACGATTGCAAAGGGTCCTAAAGTTCCAAGATTAAGAAATATACAAACTATCACCCAAATGAACATAAACATCACAAAACCAGGAATACTAGAAGTTTTAGAAGACAAATAAATCCCACCTCAAGAACAGATTTATTTCCCGCTAATATTTGCCTTCCTACAACTATTAAGATATGCTTGAACTTCTTGCAAAGTATCTTTTCAACTTTAAAGCCTATTACTATTGATTCTCCTAGTTTTAGCTTCACATAGGACTTATCTTTTGTTTTAGGATTTTATTACTTCTCCACTATTTCTACTTACTGCCTTAGTGATTGGTGTATCAAATCTATTGCTAATAGTATTATTCTATCAATATAAGTTGTTTTGTTTGAATTAACTAATCTAATTTTATAGGTTCCATTATATACTTTTAAGTCTTCTTCAATTAAATGAGCATCAGCGCCATCTCTGCTATAGTTTATTAATATTGAACATTCTTACCTAAAACATATAGTTTAAGCGGATCATTAATAGCAAGTGTTTAAATGAATAATATTGCATAGTATTTTTACTGGGTGATGTATATGGAGAAAGCAGTGAAGCCTGAGTTTGTTGATTTAATCATGTATGGAGTTTATTATGCGGTATATGATTTACTTGGGGAGAAGACTTGGGAGGTTGTCTGGAGAGCTGGAGAAGTAGTTTTCCATGAAGTTAAGGATAAACTTGGAATTACAAGTGAAACTGAACCATTTGAAGCATTGAGAAGAATGGCTAGTTGGCTTAAAGAGATGGGCTATGTTGAGTATATTGAGGTTAATCGTATAGGTGAAGATGAAATAGAATATGTGATGAAAGACCCGATAATAACTCCGGGAGCTAAAAAATTAATTCAGCAAGGACGGGTACCTGCACATATTTCAACAGCTCTAATGTTTGCTATCCTTAAACAGTATAATATGAAGGCTAAAATGATTGGTGACCCAGTATTTCTGCCTGATGGAAGAGCAATAGAGAAATGGAAGTTAATTAAATTTGATTAGTTTCCTGCTTTAATGGGATGTATCCTATTAGGTCTAATATGGCATGAACTCTGTACGTTATTCTAACTAAACTTTTTCTGGCTTTACTCAAATCAGCAATAAAAGAAGTATAATATCTCACTCTGAGACATCTTAAATCTTCATCTATAATTTGAGTTGAATAATCTACAGAGACAATTGAGTTATTAACTGGTTCAATAACCTCTAAATTTAAGATTCCAACTGTTAATGATTAATTATAGGAGAGTAAATTTCTTCTTTCATCTTAAACATGTCAATAATTAAACATTGATCAACCCTATCTGCTTCATCAAAAATTAAAACTAGGGTAGTAGTTTTAATTTATTTGCAACTTTACCCAATACTTCTCAATATCCTGCAATAATATGCTCTTCTTCTTTATTTTTCTGAATTCTTCAGGTGTGTATAGTAGGAGTTCTACCGAGATATCTTGGGGGAGAAGTTTCCTGATTAGGGCATATCTTTTACCTACGCTTAGGTTTCTAAATTTTTCTGATATTACTATTAAGTCTAAGTCACTATTTAATAACCAGTCACCTCTGGCATAGCTTCCTATTAGATAGACTATGGTTTCTTCACCGATTTCTTCTCTAATTTGAAGTAGAAATTTACGCAATATTTTTAATCTTTAACGGTAATTTTAGTTTATTTAGCTTTGAGTAGTTTTCTAATATGTTTGACAGCTTCCTCGGCAACTTTTAATAATCTTTCAGCTGTTTCCTTGCTAATACTTTCCCATGGTCTTTCTAGCCCAGAGTTGGGATATCTAGCTATAGTGTAGTAGGGTGATAATTCTGTAATTTCAATTTTTAAGTTTTCAGGCATACTTATTGAGAGTTCACTTAGAAGTCTGGAGAGATCATGAGTTTTGTGTGGACTAATTCTCTTTAGGACAATGAAGGCTGCGTTCAAAGCTTTCTCGACTGCTTGATGAGCAGCAAATAAAGCCCAGTTATATCTTCTATTCCTAAATGCAGACCAAGCTTCTTCAAAATCTATAATTGATCCGTCAAGCCAATCTCTAGCTTCTCTTCGCAAAATTTTAGCACCTAGGTAATATTGCGCTTTACCTCTAATAAAATTAAGTAGTTTTCATCTAATTACTCTTCCAGCCAATCTCAGCATTAATTTAGAATATATTCGATAAGCATTAATTAGGTCTCTAATTTTAATGTGGTCTTCGTATGTGTGGGTGTACTTTTCCTCTCCTGGTCCAATTCCAATTGTTGGTATTCCTAGTACTCCTGCAGTATAATTGGCATCTGTACCGAAGGTGTATGGTTTGGTTTTAGGTTTACGGCCGATAACTTTCTCTACTATTTTGACTGCTTCTTGAACAAATGGATGATTTTCATCTATAATCCATGGTCTACCCATAACTTTTTTCAAGATATGGGTATTGCCGCGGTAATCATTAACTTTGACTTCACGTATTTTTACTGATGCCTTAAATTTTGGGTCTTCTCTTGCCAATTCATTTAGTAATTCTTGAAATTGATGTAAAGCTGTTTCTTCATTTTCAGGTGGAACTAGTCTTCTTTCTAGAATTATTGTTGCTTCATCTGGGATTGTGTCATAGTCTGGGATACCTGGACGGCAACTGATAGCTGTAACTGCTAATGAACTTTTACCTAAAATTGGATGTGACGGCAATTCTTCATTAAGTTTTTCTAGTTTTAATAAAACTTTAGCCATTTTATAAAGTGCATTTATTCCTCGCCAAGGAGCTGAGCTATGGCATGCTTTACCATAAGTTTTAATTTCAACCTCTATTCTTCCACGGCCACCAATAGCAATGTCAAAATTTGTCGCCTCACCTATAACTACATAGTCGGCTTTTAATTTATCCTTCTCAAACAAATATTTCATTCCAATACATTCTAATGACGGTTCCTCCATTACAACACAAGTTACATAAACTGTTCCACTAAGTTTGTCTTTGAATTTTTCCGCTAATTTTCCTCCAGCGAAAATCATAGATGCCAATGCACCTTTCATATCAGCTGCAGCTCTACCCCAAATAGCGTCATTAATAATTTCAGCAGAATATGGGTCAACTCGCCACTTTTCTCTAGGACCAGCAGCAACATGATCCATATGTCCATTAAACATAACTACTGGTTTATCATGATAGCCCTCAATTTTGCCAATAACATTTCCAATACCATCCATTTCAACGCTATCATACTTTAATTCCTCCATTTTGCTTGCAATAAGCTCAGCAACTTCACCTTCTTCACCAGGTAAACTTCTAGTCTGAATCAGCTTCCTAGTAAAATCAATTAACTCTCTATAATCACGATTCATCATTGGCATAGTTATCAATTAAAAGTGTATCTCATGACCTTAATAGTTTAACCCCGCTAGCCTTTTACATAAATTCACATTATTCTGGTATTATGATACTCATTTCTATTTTCATCTATTTTCCTTTAATGTATCTGGATTGCTTAAAGCTCTAATTGATGTCACATACTTCATATGATTTGGGTATTTTAATGGAGTATCCTGTCTATTTTACATCCATCTAGAAAACAATAAGTATTTCAGCTGTTTAGTCTGTCTCAATTATTTTGACTTATACATTATAATTATGAACTTAATTTAACTTAACATGAAATTATATTGATGAAATATCGTAAACATTAAGCGTAGAGTATATATTTATCTTGAAACTCGAAATTATTCTGAATTGCAATTAACTTTATAGTTGATTTTTACGTAATTTAATAATCTACTTATCGAATGTAAATTCATAAAGTTTTTACGATAGTGGAGACGAATAGTTATTAAAGGTGTAAAACGTGCAGTCAAGCAGTTTACAATCAAAGAAAGCCAAAAGCTTCGAAATAGTAGTCATTGCTGAAAGATGTAAAGGTTGCGGAATCTGTATTGGACTTTGTCCAGTACAAGTTTTAATTAGTAGCTCTAACTTTAATAGTAGAGGTTATAACTATGCTGAGGCAAAGTTTCCCGAGAAATGTATTGGTTGTAGAATGTGTGAGCTCTATTGTCCTGACTTCTCCATATTCATTAAACCAGCTGACAAACCTAAATTCACACTAATAAAGTAACATTAACAACATTAAATTTAAAGTAATTCAATTGCATGAACCTAAATTAATGATCAGGAAGTAATAATTAAACCCTTATCATAGCCTCACACATAGTCATCACAATTCTTTCTAAGAAAGTAAACTTATAAGACTTTTAACTTTAGTAGAGGATATCTAGATGTAAACTTCTAGATTTTACAATTTAATCTTTGTAGGTCCACAGTCTTTTATAATTTATTTGCTGAATATCTGAAGTGACTTTTGAGGTTTGACTGGTCACTGGGGGTTAAATTTAGATAGATATCCTTAAAACATAATTTTATGATTATTTAGGAAGTCTTAGGTTAGATTTAATAATTACTCTTAACTTACATGGTTATAGTGATAGAATATGAAAAAATATGCTAATGTGATTCAAAGGTTAAAGATGTTGAGAAGAATGAAGCGAAGAATTAAATTTATAGGATACATGAGGAAAACTGGTAAAGTAGTTAAATATGTGAGGGTTGAATAAGTGGGCATTAGACTTAAAATTAAAATAATTGTAGGTAATAAAGTTATTGAAACCTCAGCACTAATGAATTCTGGATTTGAAAGCGATAAGCCAGACATATGCATACCCATAGCTCTAGCCAAAGAATTAAATCTTTGGCCTCCATCAAAAGAAATACAAAGCGAAGAAGTAATAACTGCTGGAGGAGAAATAAACGTTTACACATTCAATATAGAAGCTAAACTACAACTAATCATTAATAATGAAGTAAGAGTAGAAATCCCATGCACACTAATTGTCAATCCTTACATAGAGGAAGTCCTATTAAGTGATTATGTAATAGATGAACTAGGCATTATCGCCATAAGTTTTAGAAAAGGCCTCTGGAGACATAAAAATGACCCACCAACAATTATCAGAGAAAGCGAAAAACCACAATACTGGTAAAATAAAACACAGCTCAACACTCTAAATTTGACATATAAAAAAGCTAACAAACAATCCAAACATAAAGTTATTTAGAAAACAATACAGACCTCTCAATTTGCTCTTTCTCGAGTTTCAGCTTCTCTCTCTACTAGAAATTATATTATATCAATTAAACTTGATATAATATAATATAAGTTTAATTTTAAATTTTAAATTTTAATTTTAAACTTGATTAAGAGTATATTTGGGTTTAATTCTTAAGTCTCAGCTATTAATTAGGGCTGGAATATTGGATATTCCCAAAGCTGAACCTATTATTAATGTTGATGTAGGTATTTCTTCAAGTGTTACCGGTATGCTTGATATACATATACATTTGTCTAGTAAGAGGAGTCCAGCATCTGCTGGAAGATCATAATCCATCAATTTAGGTTTTTACTTAAGTATTTGTGTTATAATAGTCATGTTGGGTGCTTGATGAGTAATTAACCAATTATCACATCATATGCATTGAATATTTCATTTATTATTAGCCCAGTAAACTCCATTAATAGATATATAAGTGCTCCAATTACTGATAGTATAAGTTTGATCCAGGGAACTTCACCATATTTCTTTGCTTTGAGTAGTTCTACTGAATTTAACATGAATATTAATCCATCTGTAAATTGAATTTTGTATGGCATCACTGTCATTATGGGTATTGGTATTGGAATTAGATTAATGAATGATAATAGTCCGTTAAACAGTGCTAAATTTAATAATATTATTGGTAGTAGAAAGAAAAAGTCATTGTTTATATTGCTAATTAAGTATTTCTGATAACTTCTGTAAATAGACTTTATTGTTAACAGCATTATTATAGCTAAAACAGAAATTAATCCATTAATTGCTGGTCCACTAATTGCTATATTAGCTTCATTTCTTAGCCTCTCTAAATACTTCTCTTTAGCAATTTTCTCTGGAAAGTGATGAAAAAGTGTTTCTAACGGTGATGCTGGTTCTTCCCATTTAGTATAGGTTGGTAATATTAGGGTGAATGAACCTTTAGTTTTAATAGCAATTATCACTCCCATAAGTATTCCTGGAATATAGGCTCTTATCTCTACATTCATCTTACCATATTTTTCAGCTATAATTTTATGTGTATATTCATGGAGTATTATGAATATGCTTGGTATAAAGCCGAGTACTATTATAGTTTCTAGATCGTAGTCTGGGTATACAAATATTAGGGCTGATGAAGTAATTGCAATGAGTAGTTCAATCCAATTTCTCCAATTAATATTCACAATTAAAATTTGTCATGCTAAAAGTTAAAGTTATCGAAAAATATACGTTAAATCGAGAAATAAAAGTTTACTTTCTATTGAAATTAACTTTAAGTGACAATAGTTTTAACAATAATAAAAAGTGTTTGTTTAATGTTAGACTTACTTCTAGTAATTTATCTTTGAAGATGTCCAATCTAGATTGGTGCGAAGTAATATCTAGTCCATTTTGGCCATTTCTCATAGTTGGTTTTTTCAAATTTTACTTTGACTTTTAGTCCAATTTTTAATTCTTCAAATTTAACATTTCTTATCATACTTGGAATTTTTACTCCTTCCTCAAGTTTAATAATTCCTACTGCATAGGGTGTTAGATCCATAAATCTTGGTGGAGCAACATGTATTATAGTGTAGGAGACTATTTCACCTATTCCTTTTAACTCAATCCATTTAAAATTATTTGATCCACATTTTATACATGAAGGTTTTGGGGGAACATGGATTTCTCCACATTTCAGGCATTTTGCACCCATTAATCTTTCTTGATTGCAGAATTCATAGAAGCTTTCAATTGTGAAAGGTTTTTCCTCCATTTAATCACCTCTCCTAAATATGTGGATTACTGCTGATGCTCCTGAACCTCCAACATTATGTGTTAATCCAATTTCAGCGTTATTGATTTGCCTTTTACCAGCTTCTCCAGTTAATTGCAGATATATTTCATAGGCTTGGGCAGCCCCCGTTGCTCCTACTGGATGTCCCTTAGCTTTTAATCCACCGCTTGTATTTACTGGGATTCTTCCTCCAATGAGGGTTTCCCCTTCTTCAATTAGTTTTCCTCCCTCCCCTGGTTTGCAGAATCCTAGATCTTCATATGCTATTATTTCAGCTATGGTGAAACAATCATGGACCTCAGCTACATTAACATCTTTTGGTTCAATTCCTGCCATTTTATAGGCTTTTTCCGCTGCGATTTTAGTTGCTTTTAGGCTTGTTAGACTTTCCCTTGCATATAAACCTATGGTGTCATTGGCATGTCCAACACCAATTATATTTACTGGCGTATCAGTATATTTTCTCGCTATTTCTGGTCTAGTTAATATTAGGCATGCTGCTCCATCTGAAATTAATGAGCAATCATATAGTTTTAATGGCCATGCAATCATTCTCGATGATAAAACCTTTTCAATTGTAACTTCCCTTTGCATGTGGGCTTTTGGATTTAATAGTGCATTGCCATGATTTTTAACTGCGACTAGGGCCATTTGCTCTTCTGTTGTTCCATATCTATGCATGTGTGCCACTGCCATGAGTGCATATAGTCCTGGGAATGTCAGTCCATGCCACTGTTCAAATGGGAAGTCTGCAGCCATTGCAAGTATATCTGTGGCTTCGGGAGTACTTCTATGGGTCATTTTCTCTACTCCACCCACAAGTACAATGTCATATAATCCAGAAGCTATGGCTATAACACCTGTATGTAAAGCAACTCCAGAGGATGCACATGCACTTTCTATTCTAAATCCCTCGCAACTTAATAGATTGCTCCATTCTAACAGAGTGGGGGCTGTATGTTCTTGATGTTCGAAGGATCCACTCATTTGGCCAATAAAGGCAGCTTGAATGTCTTTCAATTGAATATTTGGACATCGATCTAGAGCTTCAGTGAGAGCTTCAGCGAATAGTTCTCTACTGTATAGCCCTTCTCTTTTGCCAAATTTAGATAGACCTGCGGTGATAATGGATGCCAATGGTTGACTCATATTTTGCACCAATGAAGTTGTATTTATAGGTTTATATAAGTTATAAGTTTATTGTTGACCCATTGAATGTGATTAAAATCTTTATATTTTAGAATATGATAACGCTTATGACGGAGTGATTTTATGGCAAATAATAGAAGTGTGATAATAGCTGTTTTAACATTAAGCTTACTGGTTAATGCGGTTCTTGCTCCCTTAACATTTATGTTCTGGCATAGGAATCAGAGATTGTCTGAAACTGTTAGAATTTTGTCTGAAGAAGTTAATAGACTTTCTGATGATGTCAACCTGTTAATTCAAGAGTTGAATTTGACTAAAAAACAATTAGAGTATTATAGGAATCAAGTAAACTATTATTCCTCTCTCATTGAGAGAGGGGAGAGCAACTTAACTGTTTATGGTGTTTGTGATGTAAATCTAGTTGCAGTTAAAGCTGTGCCGAAAGGATTATTTTCGGTTGTCTATGAGGGTGTTACTTTAAAGTGTAGTGTTGAATTAATTGTAGGTGAAGGGAGAATTCTAGTTGACACTTCTCCCAGGATTGGAATTGATCTTCAGGCTAGTGCTAGGACAGCGGTTTTAGTAGCTGAAAGATATACTGAAGTTTCCTTAGCTAGTGTTGATGTAATTATTTCGATTTATGCTGATGAACCAGTTGATGTAGTTGATGGGCCCAGTGCTGGGGCCGCTATAACTTCAGCTATTATTGCTGCTATAAGAGGTGAAAAACTAAATAATTCTGTTTATATTACTGGAACAATCAATGTTGATGGAACTATCGGCCCTATTGGAGGTGTTGTGGAGAAGGCCATTGCAGCTGCGGAAGCTGGTGGAAAGCTATTTTTGGTTCCTAGAGGGCAATCTAAGGTTTTAGTGAGAGTTCCAAAGGAATATCAAATTGCACCTGGAGTATCCATTATTGTATACAAATATAAGGAGATGGATTTAGAGGACTATCTTAATGATCAAGGTTATAGAATTAGAGTAATTGAAGTCGGAAATATTGATGAAGCTTATAGATATCTCGTTGAGAGCGGATAGTTAGAAAATGTTATTAACTTTAAATTATGTTTTTCTAGTTATTGGAGGATAAACAATTGTATAGGGAGTTTTTAGAGGTAATCGTCAACTGCTTGAAGAGTACTAGAAAAGTAATTTTAAATGAAGTTAAGAAGCCGGAGGCTAAGAAGATAATTAAAGAAGGAGAACATGATACTACTAAGTTAATAGATAAGATTGCTGAAGATAACATTATACAAAATCTAAGGAGTGAATTGGATTCCGGTGTTATAATTAGTGAGGAATGTGGAGTTATCAGATTAGGTGATATTTCTAAGCCAATAATAGTTATAGATCCTCTAGATGGAAGTACAAATGCCATTAGGGGTTATCCCTGTTACTCAATTTCAATTGCAATGGCATTAGAACCAAAATTATCTAAAATAGTTGCTGGGGGGGTAATCAATGTAGTTACTGGTGACCTATTTACTGCATTAAAAGATGAGGGCGCCTTTCTTAATGGTGAACCAATTAGACCTTCCCATATAACTGAAATTGAAAGGGCACTTATAGCTGCTGATTTAAATGTTAGATCTAGGTTTCCCAACTATGTAATGAAGATGGCAAATATAATTGAGAGAGCTAATCACTTTAGATTCATAGGTACAGATGCCCTGGAGATTTGTTTTGTTGGTGCTGGAATTTGTGATGCCTTTATAGATTTAAGAGGTTTTCTTAGAGTCACTGATTTTGCTGCTGCATGCTTTATTGTTAAAGAAGCTGGAGGAGTAGTAATGGATGATAAAGGGAATTCTCTAGATATTGAGTTAAGGCCTGATAAAAGAGGAAAATTTATAGTGGCATGCACAAGGAGGCTTGCCACTAATATTTTAGATTTATTTGGCAAATTTCCTTAGATTGCTATTTTACACTACCTCTCAATATGAAAACAATATATAAACACTGATATTAATTGTAATTTGATGAAAAGAAATATTAATTATAATAAATTATCCTATGAAGCGATTATTCCATTTATACTTTTTATATTAGCTTTCACATTCTATTTTTGGTTATTAACAAAGGATTTTCTAATTCCAGGTATAGATGGACCATACTACCTAATTCAAGTTGAAGCTATTCTCAAGGGTTTAGGAATGGTTTATGGTGATCCACCTTTTATTTTTTATTTGGCATCTCTATTTGCATCATTATTTGGTAATGTAAGACTTGGTATAGCAACTGCTGTTTCTTTAATGGTTTCATTAACCTGTTTTCCATCTTATTGGCTTTTTAAAAAGATCTCCGGAAATTATTTTTCAGCTATTATTGGCTCAATTCTTTTAGTTTTTTCTCCTCAAATGGTTAGATTGGCTGGAGATTTAATGAAGAATGCTGCAGGAGTCTTTTTTCTAATTCTCTCAGTATACTATACTCTAATTGTTTTAGATGACTGGAATTTTAAGAATTTCATACTTGTCGTTTTAAATGCATTTCTTACTTTTCTAACTCATTCCTTAGATACAGCATTATTACTTTTCTTTATGATCACATGCTTAGTTGGTACCATAGTATATTGTAAGCGAGAGGCTCGAGTCTATTTAATGAGGCTTTCCGGAATAATTTCTTCTATTTCGCTTTTAATATTGATAACTTCAATTATTTTTCCCTATTACTTCTCTGACGTTAATAAGGGAATTGCCTTTATTAGGGATGTATTCTTTCTAGGTACAACTGGTAATCGAATTTCAACTTTATTCCGCCCTAAACCGGCAAGAACATGGCCTGCAGTTACATTTTTTGAATTAGCCTATGTTTTACCATTCTTAATGGCAGGCACTATGCTGTTAATTGAAACTTATAAAAGGAAGTTGAAGAAGAAGTTTATAATGCTATTTTCAGCTGTTTCCCTCATTGTACTCTGTATTCTCCCATCCTTGTTAGGGTTGAGAGATTGGGGTTGGAGATTTATGTTGATGAATTTTATTCCAATATCCTTTATTCTAAGTTCTATTTCACTTGACAGGGATAAAACTAATTTAATAGCTCTCATAACCATCTTGGCCTCTTTTATCCTTGTCCAAACTGCAAATGCGGTTGTGATGGTTAGACCTACGATTTCAATAGATATGTATACTGATCTAATTAAAATTAAGGATATTATGGGTGACAATGTATCATATAGAGTGGCTTATCCTAGGGGTTGGAGTAGATATTGGCCAGAATACTTGTTCGGTAAGGGTTTTGATTCTAAGCCAATCTATTTAATTGTACCGAAAGATTCACCTTCTCCACCGCCGTTTTGGAGATTAATTTATGAGGGTAAGAAACTCAGGCTGTATAAAATTACCAAGTAAAACCCAATAAATTTATTAACTCAGCTTCTTAAGAAGACTGCTAACGTAATGTTTAGATATACAATTAGGAAGCCTATAAGGAGGGCTCTTTCAATTCTTAAATTTTTAGCTACTCCAATAGCTGTAGATAATAGGAGACATGATATTATCTGAAATATTAATGTCACTATTCCTAGTGTAAGATTATCAATTGAGATTAAAATTAATTTAATTAATGGAGTTACCAGCAGAGGGACAGTTGAAAAAGCTAACCCAATAAACATTTGCTTAAATCCACTCATACGTCCATGAAATATTAATGGAAACAAGTTTGTTAGTCCATATATTATAAGCCAACTAATAACAAATTTAACAGCTATGATCCATGGTGGTTGAAAAACATTTATAGAAAAAGTAAATAGAGTTAATTCGACTCTAGTTTGAGCACAAAGCCAAGCTGCAAAAACTAAAATAGCCAATGAAATTGGAAAAGTTATTTTCTGTGCTTCAAAAATAGTCATAAAAATCCATCTTGGATGAAATATTAAACTAAGTTTAAATCTCAATCTAGATGGAATTAAAGGTTTATAAACTCGCATATCCAGAAATGATTCTTGGCCGTTTCTTATGAGATTATATGCTATCCACCCTTTTTCAGTTAAATAGTACTTTTTGTTTTCATCTCGACCTATTAAATCCCTTAGAAATTCTAGATTATAATATAGTGAGCCTGTGCTTATATTTAAAGCTCTCTTAATTTCCATTACTCCTGCTTTGCCGCGGGTGCCTAGTAACTCAATTATCTTTCTTCTTAATGCGCTACCTAATGCTTGATACATTCTGGATATCTCTTCATCACTAGCCAATTTTACCCCTCTCGATACAATCTTTGTAACGGACGTTAAAGGTAAGATTTACTCTGAAAAAAGGTAGAGGGATTTTTATTTTAATGTTTTTACTTGTCTATTTTATCCCTGATCTGAAGAATGCTCCGCAATTAGGACACTTAAACAATCCAATCGTAACGCCTTTTCTGCCTTTGGGAGCAAGAGTCCAAGTTTTCATTGGGGATTCAACTTCAGTACCACACTTCGGACATTTAGCCATTCTCAACACCTCATGAATACATCATTAATTATATTCAATGATATCATCATGATGTTTAATGAATATAAACCTTACGATGATGGACTGTAAAGCCTTTACTGTGCTTTAAATGCTTAAATGAGTTGTCTAATTTTTTATTTTAGAAAATTCGTTTCTACCATCATTTTATTTGAAAAATAAATAATTATGATTTATGATAAAATGATCTTATTCGACAGTTATCGTAAAACTATGTTTTCAATTTATACAGTGCAAGTATTAAGATGTCAATAAAACTCAGCTCGCCCAGTAATTTTCCATCCTCGCTTATAACTGGAATTTCATCCATTAAATTTTCAACCATTTTCTTTGTTACTTCAGCTAATGTGTCATCAGGATGACAAGCAACAATTTTCCCGACATAATCATGAGCTGTAGTTCCAATTATAAATCTAAGTCCAATACTTTCATGGTCCTTTCTTAATACATCCATTTTTCCAAGCTTTAGAGCTATAAATTCGAGTATCATTCTCGGAGTTATAATGCCAACTAATTTTCCTTCCTCAACCACGTAAAAGGTTCTTCTTTTTGGCTCACTAGCCATTAACTCCAATACCTTTACGATAGGTGTCCCGCTATCTATAATTCCTCCATGTACTGGTCTCATAACTTCTTGTACTAATATTTTTCCAATTTCTTTTATTTTTGTAATGTCCAATTTTACTAACACTCCTATAAGATCAGTGTTTTCAAAGAAGAAGAATTTAAAAGTCCCTATAAATTATTTTCTTTGACGATTATTTAAGGAGGTTTTAAGATGCAAGGTAACAGTACAAAGAAAGTACTAGCGACTATAAAAGAAGTAATAATCGATGAAAGTCGATTGGTAACTCTTCTCCTTACACCTATGTTTTCAATAATTATATCCTACAATTTAGGATTTAGTCAAATACAATTGATAGCCATTTCAGCATTTACAATTTCTGTTTTAGGTACATTTCTTTACTGGCGGTATAAGCTTCTTATTGCACTTATAAGTGTTACAGCTCTCTTAATATTAGGTGTTATAGATATAGACACCTTGATTGAATCTTCAGAATTTGACATAATTTTATTCTTATTTGCTATGACAATTGTTGTTGTACCATTAAAAAGAGCAGGCTTCTTTAGATGGCTGACAATCTTGCTGTTAAAGTGGTCTAATTTTAGTTTTCAAAGATTAATTGTATTTTTTATTTTAACCTCAACGATTCTGGCCTCATTAATGGGATCAGTAACTTCTATTGTTCTTATAGCAACAATGATAATGGAGTTTTGCGACTATTTCAAATTAGATCCAACTTTACCTTTAATTTCTGCAATTTTAGCAACTAACATTGGAAGTAGTGCCACAGCACTAGGTAATCCAGTAGGCTTAATTTTAGCTTTAGCTGCTAACTTGGGATTTGAAGAATTTATTAGATGGTCTATGCCATCTGCAATTTTGAGCACCATTTTCATATTAATTTTCTTTTCTAAAATTTATCGTCATGAGATTGAAGAAATGAATAGTAAGATGAATAAAATAATAAAGGAGAGGGAGATAAAACCAGTCGATATTTGGGCTACAGTTGAAAATATCAAGAATTTTTTTGCAGCAACAATTACATTTTCGGCAACTGTACTTACAATAGCATTCCATACGGTTATTGAAAAATTCCTTCACTTAAAAGGCGAGACAATGCTTGTCGGAATAGCATTTTTAGGAGCAGCTGCAAGCCTATACCTATATCGAGAGGAAGGAAAGGAAATAATTAGCACTGAAGTTGACTGGTGGTCTCTATTGTTTATTGCCTTCCTATTTGGACAAACAGGCGCCTTAAAATATACGGGAGTCACTGAAAAAATTGCTGAGCTGATAATCAGCTTCACTGGTGGTGAAATAACACTCCTTTTAGCTATAATTTCAAGTTCAGTTTTCATGCTATCTGCTTTTTTAGATAATGTACCAACAGTCGCAACCTTCATACCGATAATTTTGAGCTTAGCGGATAAAGGAGTAGAAATATATCCTCTTTGGTGGATAGTGCTCATATCAGGTTGTTATGCTGGAAATCTAACACCCTTAGCCTCTGCTGCAAACATAATAGCGTTAGGCTTCTTAGAAAAAAGGAAGGTAAGAATAACGTTAAAGCAGTGGATGAAAATTGGAGCCCTACCTACTATCCTCACTTATATCATAGCATTGACAGTTATACTAATTCAATTCTACGCTATATAAATATCGTCAATCAACGTGAAAATCATTTCCATAATTTTTCATCAAATATTTTTAACAAATATTTAGAAAAAGATTTAATAAAGTGATAAAAATATCGTTAGATTCGCTTAGCTCTTTTCGAATTTTATCTGTCTAAATCAATTTGAAATATTTTTATGATTGAAATCTTGATGTAAACACTTATATTTTAGTTGTAGAAAAATTTTAATCATACAACTAAATTAGAATTAAAATATTCGATTTAAAATTTGAATAAATGAGTAACAGTTTACTAAGGCATTAACATTAATGTTTGATTTATAATATGTCTCAATTTATTTATGGTCGTCAATTAACGTATTAGATTTTAAGGACATAAAACTATTTTTCTTGAATAAAGACAGTCTGCACAGGTTGGACTGTTCCCCCACAGTCATATTCATCTGTTTCACTGTAGGTGCATTCATGGTGGTAATCACAATCTGTACATGATGGGTATTGAAAGATTTTTACTGTTTGTTTAAATTTCACATATTTTGGGTTATTCCATATTTCAAGTAGGCTCTGTCTTATAATGTTTCCGTAGGATATTTGTTTAATATTCTTTTTTCTTCCATATATGTAACATTGATAGTTATGTAGAAAGTTATAGTATGGTGTTACCTCTCCATTATAAGTGATACATAATGCTTTTCTTTCTATGAAGGGGCAACTTCTCTCAGTTTTTGAATCAAAGAAAGGAAGCATAATTGCCACTTGATTAAGTAGGCTTAATCTTGCCAATTCTGCTTTTAAATTTTTACTTCTCTTGGCTTCTTTTTCGTTTGAGTATATGCATCTAGTTTGATGTTTCTTTAATATTGGAATTATGTTTGAAAATATAACTCCCCTGACATCTAATTTTGAAGCTAATTTAATTACGTTTCTTGCATCTAAAATGTTAATCGTACTTAAAGTATATGAAAACCAAATTTCCGGCTTTTTAGTTCCTCTCTCTTTTTTAATTCTTTTATTTTTTCTAAATTCTTAATTACTAAGTGAAAGTGTTTTCCTCTTACTTTTCTATAAATTTCTTCTGATGCAGCGTCAATTGAAATTATGATTTTGTCTAAATCGTATTTGATGATATCACCAATAAATTTGTGGATTAATGTTCCATTGGTATTTATTTCAAGTGTGAAGCCATGTTCTTTGGTTGTTTTTATTAAGCTAACTATTTTCTTATAAGTTAATGGTTCTCCCCATCCACCAATTAAAATACTTTTTACATCGCATTTATAAGCTTCACTTATAATTTTGTTAAACAGCTTTATGCTCATTTTACTGTTAAAAGAATTTTTAAATTGTCCTTGCCTGAAACATGTTTCACAATGGAGATTGCATTTGTTGGTAACTTCAATATATATTTTTTCAGGACTGCTATATTGTTCATTGCTGAGCATAACTTTGTCTCCGAGTAATTGTAATATATGTATTTCAGCAATGTGTTAAATTATTGTTTCTATTTAATCGAAAAAGTTTAGTTTATCATTCTATTATAATTATAAGTGAGAGGTTGATTTTTATGCCTCTAGGAGGATATATGGGGAGGATTCTAAGAGTAAATCTGTCTGACCAGAAATTAAGAGATGAAACAATTCCTGAAGAAGTGCTTAGAAAATGGCTTGGTGGTAGAGGTCTAGGCGTGTACTTAATGTTGAAGGAAGTTGATCCAAAGGTTAATCCATTAAGTCCAGAGAACAAGTTGATATTTTTAACAGGCCCTCTAACTGGTACTGCTGTTCCCGAAAGTGGTAGATGGTGCTCAGTTACTAAGGCTCCTCTTACTAATACTATTCATGACTCCCATTCAGGTGGTAGGTGGGGTCCTGAACTGAAATTTGCTGGTTATGACGCTATAATAATTGAAGGTGCATCGGAAAAACCAGTTTACTTGTGGATTCATGATGGAAAGGCTGAATTAAGAGATGCAAAGCATCTATGGGGTAAAGATACGCATACAACGACCGATACAATAATTGAGGAGCTAGGTGACAAAAACATTAAGGTAATGTGCATTGGCCCAGCTGGAGAAAACTTAGTAAAGATAGCCTGTCTAATAAATGATAAAGGTAGAGCTGCTGGAAGAGGCGGCCATGGTGCAGTCATGGGAAGTAAAAAGCTCAAGGCTGTGGCTGTTCGGGGTACTATGAGGCCAACAATAGCTGATGAAGCTAAATTTAGAGAAGCTGTCCGAGTAAATACAGATAAAATTAAAAAGAGTCCAGTTACAGGTGAAGCACTAACTAAGTATGGAACTGCAGTTTTAGTAAATGTCATTAACAAGCATGGAATTTTCCCTACACGAAACTTTCAAACTGGTGTTCATCCAACTGCAGATAAGTACAGTGGAGAAACAATAGCTGAAACAGTACTAACTAAGAGAGTGGCATGTTGGGGCTGTATTATTGCATGTGGAAGATATACACGTGTCCCAGTTAAAGGACCCTATATTGGTGAGGGCGATGGACCAGAGTATGAAACTGTATGGGCTTTTGGAGCACAAACTGGAACAGATGATCTAGCTGCAATTTGTAAAGCCAACTATCTATGCAATGAGCTTGGCTTAGACACTATATCAATGGGCCATGTAATAGGCACACTAATGGAGCTCTATGAAAAAGGGAAGATACCTGCAGAGAAGCTTAGAGGATTGGAGCCAAAGTGGGGAAATGGGGAAGCTATAGTTGAATTAACCTGGAGGACTGCTTATCGTTCAGGAATTGGTGATGATTTAGCTGAAGGTTCAAAGATTTTAGCTGAAAAATATGGTGCACCTGAATTAGCAATGGTAGTGCGAGGACAAGAGCTTCCAGCATATGACCCTAGAGGAGTTCAAGGACATGGGTTAGGCTATGCAACTTCAAATAGAGGAGGATGCCACTTAAGGGCATACATGATTGCACCTGAAGTTCTTGGTGTACCAGAATTAGTAGATCGTTTCACAACTAAAGGTAAAGCACAATTGCTAAAAACATTCCAGGATGGATTTGCCATTATAGACAGTTTAGTCCTATGCAAATTTAATACATTTGCAACGTGGATTGAGGACTGGGTCGATCTAATCAACGGAGCAACTGGATGGAATCTAACACTAGAAGAACTAATTAAAATTGGTGAAAGAATATGGAATGCAGAGAGGGTCTTCAATATATTAGCCTTCGGAGATGGAAGAAAGTATGATACTCTACCTACAAGACTTCTAAAAGAACCTATGCCTGAGGGCCCAGCGAAGGGTTACGTGGTAAAGCTAGATGAAATGCTAGATGAATATTACCGTATTAGGGGATGGATTGACGGTAGACCAACTAGAAGCAAACTAGAAGAACTAGGCTTAAAAGAGTTTGCAGATAAACTTGAAAGTGAAGGCCTACTTCCAAGCTAAACTCTTTTTTATTATAGTTGAGGTGATATAAACGTATGACCATGAAAGTCGCAATTGAATTTTTTGCGACTTTAAGAGAAAAATTTGGTAAAAAAACTGAAGTCATACTTGACTGTAATCTCAGTACTCTGAGAAATGTACTTTCTAAGATTGATGGTTTATTGGAGGAAATATCTGAAGATGGTGATATTAAGAAAACATTTAAAATTCTTCTTAACGGTTTGAATGTAGAATTTTTAGGTGGATTGGAAGCAAAGGTTAAAAATGGAGATGAAATATGTATCTTTCCTCCAGCCGGAGGCGGCTAAACACTCTATAAAATTGTTTGTCTTCACTTCTGATGGTATTTGACATTTCCTACTAGGAAATATTAGTCTTTTTCTACTAAATACGTATCATGAAAAAATGAGAATAAATCATAAATTATATTAACTCAAAATTATGTAATACGTTATGGAGATCAGCTTGAAATCTATAACCTCAAAGATTAGAACAATTCTTAAACGACGAAAATATAATTTCAGGGAAAACTTCGAAATTAATGCATCAGCTAAATGGACAATAGACTTCTATATTCCCGACTATGCTGCAGCCATAATAATCCTAAAAAATCTAAATGACTTCTTCAGGGTAATGTTTATCGGACAGGACATTATGAGGACTCATCCAATAACGGTAATAATAGCAACTCCAATAAACGAATTACCCTTCAAATATATACAATTAGCATCGAGATACGGGGTTGTAATATTAAGATATAATAACATTAACCAGTTAAATCACGTAATCCTAGGTGAAATTGATATAGAGAAATTAAATGAAGAAATACCTATAAAAGAGAAAAAAGCCTCAAAAAACTTAGTCAAGGCATGTAAAAGCAAAATTATAGAAGTATTAAATGTCCGTCCATTAACTGAAGATGAAATATTAGACTCCCTAAAATATGAATTTCCATTAAAAACAATTAAGTGGTGTTTACTGACCCTCAAACGTCAAGGTAAAATTAAAAAACTGGCAACTCTAGCAGGTATTAAGAAATATATTTTAGGAGTTAGAGAAGAGCAATTAATTGAAGCCTTAAAGTACTATGATGTAAGTAAGAAATGGAGAAACAAGTTAAATGTTATATTAATTCAAAAGGCCTTAAAAAAGAGTAGGAAAGGTCTAACCATCACTGCAATTGTTGAAGAGACAAACTTAAAGATACCCCAAGTAGTGGCAGGATTAAGATATTTAGAAAACAGAAAAAAAGTTGTTAGAATAATGAGGAGAGGAAAGTTGTATTGGAGGCTGGTTAAATAGTTGATTTCAATGTTATTTGAAATTTTCTTTTAGGAAGCTCTATCGCACATCCCTTCTGAACTCCTCGATAGATCTGTATATTTTATTGAATCTCTTTTTTAAATCACTGAATTTTACGTAATCAGCTGTTATGGCTAGACTCAGTAATATTGTTTTATCGTATGCATGTTTGCTAATTATTTTGTCGAAAAATTTTAGAGCATTATATGTGATTGGGGAATGACGTATCCACATAATAACGGTTTCGTCCTGTATTGGGATTTTAATTATTACAAAGCCATCTCTTCTAGATATGAAGACCCCATTGAATTCATTAATGATTTCTTCTGCAATTTTTATTCCAAAACTAATGCCTTCGCTCAATAGTAGGCTACCTCCAACAGTTTATCTGGATTTACTAGAAATGCATCAGTTCTCTTTTTTACAAACAAGATATTTTGTTCAAGGTAGACAATTAGCCACCCTATACCTTGCTTGTAAATTTCGCATGCTTTTAAGACTTCTTCATCGCGATCCTCAATAACATGTCCACCCATACCTTAATGTTTCTTCAGTCTAGTATATATAGGTTTATTTTAGTATAATTTAGTTAGTCTTAGAAGTGGTCTTTAATCAATTAACAGATAAAAATGCTTAAATGTCAATATTTCATAGACATTAGTGGTGACTAATTTTGTCTGCTGTAGCTTACATAAGAGTTTCAACTCGAGAACAAGATGAAGACGTTCAGAAAGAAGAAATATTGAGATTTGCTGAAAGGAAAGGCTTACAGATAATTAAGTGGTATGTTGATAAAGGTGAGAGTGGAGCTAAACCATTTAGGCTCAGACCCCAAGCCAGCCTTCTCTTAAAGGAATTGAATTCAGTTAAGCCTGAAACAATACTTGTATTTGCGATTGATAGGGTTGGGAGAACTATGCTTGATACAGTTAACACGATACTAGAATTAGAGAAGAACGGGATAAAAGTTATAAGCGTAAAGGAGGAGTGGCTTCAAACATTAGACTCAAATATTAGAAAGCTTATTCTAAGCATTCTTTCTTGGGTTGCTGAGTTTGAGAGGAGAAGAATAAGAGAGAGACAGTTAGCTGCATGGAAAATGGGTAAGACTAAAGGTAGACCACCAATAAAGCTCCCGTTCAGAGAAATTATCAGAAGATTGGAGCGAGGATGGACGAAGAAGTCTATTTGGCGATGGCTAGTTACTGATAAAGGTATTAAAATTTCATATGATCATTTTCTAAGGAGACTTCAAAGATATATGAAAGAACAAAAAATAATTGAAAGAAAAATTTTGATTAAAGAAAGGAAAAAAATGTGAAAGTTAACCTTCAGCGTACTTGATACATCATCCTTTGTATAATTTTGCACAAAAGATAAATATACTCATGGGTATATACTCACGGGTATATACCCATGAGTATAAAAAACATAGTCATAAGGAGAAGTGAAGCTAAAGTAATTGAACAACATCCAGGATGGATTTTAGTTTATGGTAGAAGAAAAACTGGAAAAACATTTATGCTCAGAAACTTTATCTCCTGGGACCTTTATATCACTATTTCGAGAGGATTAAATGCCGTAATTAACAAGAGGAAGAAGGGAATCAAAATTATTAGCCTGAGAAAGTTACCATCCATAATTGAAAGCTCCTTAAGAAGCGGTAACATTACCATAATAGATGAGTTTCAAAGACTTCCAGAATACTTCTGGGATATTCTATCAGGATATCATCCAAATGGTAAGTTAATATTAGCGGGAAGTAGTCTAAGCATAGCCAATAAAGTTTTCTCAAAGAGAAGTCCTCTACTAGGATTGTTAATGCCAATAAAAATAGATTTAATCAAGCCTAGTGATGTAATTAGATCACTTGTATCCATAGGATTAAATGCGAGAAGAGCTGTTGAATGGAGTGTAATAGTTAGAGATCCATGGATAATACCTCACATCAACTTGGAGAAGACATTAGAAAGTGAAATAGTGAGATTACTACCATTAATAATTGAGGCGTCAGCCAGCCTAATTGGAGAAATATTTCATGATGAAGAAAGACTTCTAACAAAAACATACGAGGCAACTCTATACTCAATAGCAAGTGGAAGCTGGAAATTAGAAGAAATTGCAAGAGATCTTTATCAAAAAGGAATAATTGATCAACCACGCTTAGAATATGCTTCAGCATACATTGATAGATTAAGTAAAATGGGGTTAATAGAGAAAATACCACTCTACAAGAGCAGAACTAGAATCTACTTAAAATTAAGATCTCATATAATGAATATTGCAATAAAGATTGGAGAAAAAACAGGGATGACTGAGCATACGTCGAAAAAACCTATAAGCCTATTAGAGACCATCAGATCAGCATATGGCATTGAACTACAATTCTTCATCGGTGAAGCCTTAGCTGAAGCTAAGAATCTGATTAGAGCTTATACAATTCTTCCAAAAGAAGAAGGAGATATAGACGTCGTACTTTTAGATAGAAAGAAGAGAGCAATCATGGCAATTGAGGTGAAATCCAGTCCGCCAAATAAAAATGACATCTTAAGTATAAAAGAGAGAGGAGAAAAAATAGGAGCCAAAAAAACAGCAATTTTTACATTAACTGAAATTGAAGAAGACATTATGGACACTGACATAATTACTCCCCGAAAATTAGTAAGAATATTATCTTCAAGTAGCTAAAGTTGACAGCAATCAGCCATTAGAGTAAGCTTAATCAAAAATATAGATATTACTGGAGTTTTGAACAGTATCAATTTGTTCATCCTTCAATAAGGATATTTTCTTAAGGAGCATTACTAAAATAAACTATTTATTTATTTCACTGGACAAAATTTAAGTTGAAAAAGATTAGACCTTAATCTGATGGAGTTGTTATAATGAGGTATATTAGTTTCAGTGAATTTATGAAAATGGATATTCGAGTCGTTAAGGTTTTAAAATGTGAAAGGATACCGGGTAGAAGTAGAATTTTGAAGGCTATTGTTGATATTGGTGGAAATGAAACTAGAACTATGATTGTCGGTGGAGGGGATATATATTCACCTGAATATTTTGAAAACAAATTATTCATAGCGATAGTTAATCTTGAGCCAAAAATAATTGCAGGTATAAAATCTGAAGGTATGCTTTTAGCAGCTGATTATCAAGGAAAACCCTTCTGGCTGAGAGTTGATGAAGAAGTACCTCCAGGAACTAGAGTAAGATGAATCATAAATTTTAAATTAAAGTTTTCAATATCTAGTCTAATCCTTAACTAAGAGTCTATAAAAGGTGCAAATGTAAATGTTAAAGGGTGTCAAAGAATTCTTTAATAAGCAGAGCAGAAACTTTATAGTACTTCTATTTAGAAGGGGATATTCAGCACTATTCAACAGCGTTCCAATGCAATACACTTCACTCTACATGAAGACGCTAGGAGTAAGGGAGATTGGTATAGGTTATCTTAGAAGTCTTGGAAATATTGCTTCAACAATAATTTCACCCCTTCTCGGTTTCATTGCAGATATTAAAAGCCTTAAAAAGGCTTTAATGATAGCTATGGTTATTGAAATTATCGCGCCATTATTCTATTTCTTTGCGTGGGATTGGCAGATACTAGCTTTAGCTGTTATATTTACAACGCTTACCTGGAATATTGGCAGCATAGTAGAGGTAGTTTATATTGCAAATTCGCTTAGAAGAACAACTAGAGCGACTGGATTTGGAGTAATTAACACAGTTTCGATAATATCATCGTTAATTGCACCGATGATAGCTGCATTTATTGTCGAAAAGTTTGGAGGAATATCCTCTGAGGGAATACGACCATTATTTATGATTCAATTTCTAGGTTTAGCGACGCTAGCCCCTATCACCCTAATATTCTTAAAAGATATTCGTGGCAGTGGTAGGAGATTTAATCTTAGAGAAGACTTCAAAGCCATGATCAACATACTTCGCAATAGACAATGGCTTCAAAGATGGGTTATTATAGAAGCTCTCGGCGGATATGTCTGGGGAATTACCATGCCATACGTCATGATTTATGCAGTTGAATATAAAGGTGCTTCACCATGGATATTAGGCATAATGGGTACAGTACTAAATGCAATTTCATTTTTCTCATCAATACCTATAGGAAGACTAGGTGACAAAATCGGAAGAATAAAAACACTCATAATGATAAGGCCAACCCTCTATCTTTCATTATTGCTATTCATATTCGCTCCAAACCCCTACTTCTTAATAGTAGCATGGGCATTAAGAGGAATATTCTTTTCAGGCATATCATTATGGCAGACAATTGCAATGGAACTAGTACCTGAAGAAGAGAGAGGAAGATGGTCAGGAATTAAGGGATTCTTATCGGGCTTAGCTAGAATTCCCAGCTCAATTATAGGAGGATATATGTGGACTTATCTTGGACCACAAACACCGTTTATTGCAGCATTAATAATAGATCTTTTAATTAGACTTCCTTTACTCTACATGACACCAGAAACTTTAAGGAAAAAGGAGTACTTTGAAATGTATACAGGAGCACAAAACAATTGAGACATCTATTTAAATCGTTAAACAACGAAATAATAAAATTCATGTAATAAGGTGTCTTTAATCTTTGAAATCTTAATTAAATAATCCATTGTTAGAGCTAGTCTTTAAGCGTCTAAAAATCATTTTTAAATACTCGTTTAAAAATAAGTCAAAAGTCTTTTAAACTATATAATCAATTGTTATAAATAAAATTTGTTTATTCGATAAATGACGAATAAGATAAAAGGAAGTGGCTTGAAGGCTTTAATAAAACATTATTAAAAATTAAGTCTCTAAGTATTTGTTTCTCATAAAGTTTAAAGCATTATTGTATCAAAATTCTTTTGGTGAAAAAATGAAAGTTGAAGATATAAAGAAAGTTGCAGTTATTGGTGCAGGAGTTATGGGTAGAGGAATAGCACAAGTCTTCGCTCAAGCAAAATATCAAGTAAATTTATGTGACATAAAAAAGGAAATTTTAGACGATGCAATAGCAACTATCAGAAAATATATTTTGAGAGCTGTTGAGAAAGGTAAAATTTCAGAGAATGAAGCTCAAAACATATTGAGTAGAATAAAAGCTACTACCAACATCAAAGAAGCAGTTGAGGATGTAGATTTTATTGTTGAAGCAGTATTTGAGAATTTAAATGTGAAAAAGAGTGTATTTAAGGATTTGGACATCTATGCTCCTCCTCACACAATTCTAGCATCCAATACTTCCTCGCTAAGTATAACTGAAATTTCAATGGCAACTAATAGGCCGGAAAAAGTTATTGGTATGCACTTCTTTAATCCTGCACCTGTAATGAAACTAGTTGAAATTGTAAGAGGAGTAAGAACATCAGATGAGACATTTCAATTAACTTATGAATTAGCTAGAAAATTAAATAAAACACCAGTTGAAGTCAAAGAGGCACCAGGTTTCATTGTTAACAGATTAATAATACCGTTCATTAATGAGGCAATTTATCTTGTAATGGAAGGAGTCGCATCCCCAAGGGATATCGATACTGCCTGTAAATTAGGGCTAAATCACCCTATGGGACCATTAGAGTTGGCAGACTTTATTGGATTAGATGTAGTATTAGCGATAATGGAAACTCTCTACAAAGAACTTGGCGACCCCAAATATAGGCCGTGCCCATTACTGAGAAAAATGGTTAGAGCAGGACTACTTGGAAGAAAAACGAAGAAGGGATTTTATGAATATGGAAAGTGAGACTATGGAGTTTAAGAAAATAATTTATGAAGAAGATGTAGAAAAAGGAATTGCAAAGATTATCATAAATAATCCTCCACTAAATATACTTGATTCTGAAGCATTAAAAGAGCTTTTCATCATAGTAGACCACATTAGCAAAAATAACTTAATAAGAGTTGCAATTATAAGAGGATCAGGTGATAGAGCATTTAGCGCAGGAGCAAATTTAAAAGAATTTGCCAAGTATGGACTCCATGAATCCAAGGAGATATCTATGTTTGGACACAAGGTAATGAATGCGATAACTTCATCATCTAAACCGTTCATTGCAGTTGTAAACGGATATGCACTTGGAGGAGGATGCGAACTTGCATTAGCATGTGACATCATTATAGCCTCTGAAAATGCTAGGTTTGGAAATCCTGAAGTAACATTGGGCATAATACCTGGATGGGGAGCAACACAGCGATTACCAAGAATAATTGGAGAAAAGAAAGCTAAAGAGCTATTATTGACAGGCAACGTAATCACTGCTGATGAAGCATTAAAGCTAGGAATGATAAATAAGGTTGTTCCGCCAGAAGAGTTAGATAAGACAGCTGAAGAAATAGCATTAAAAATTGCAAAAAATGCCCCTTTAGCAGTGTCATCAGTAAAACAATTAATCAACAAAAGCTTTGAGGTAAGTTTAGAAGCAGGAATATTCTTAGAAGTTGAAGCATTTAGCAGTTGCTTCACAACTGAGGATAAAAACGAAGGTATTCAAGCATTCTTTGAAAAAAGAGAACCAAAATTCAAGGGGAGATGAACAATTTTCACTATTCATTAATACCTCTCTTTTATTTCGTCTAACACTTCCTCCAGGGCCTTCAACATCGAGTCTATATCTCTAAATTCAATGTAACCCATATTACCTATCCTGAAAGTAGTCTCTTTCACTTTTCCGTAACCTTTTGCTAATTCAAATCCCTTCTCTCTCATTCTTTCATAAATTTCAATACCACTAACACCTGCTGGAGCATTTATACAGGAAACTGTAGGGCTTTCATAGCCTTTCTTGGGGAATAAAGTTAATCCAAGCCTTTCGACCCCAAGTCTAATTCTTCTATTCCTTTCACGATATAATTCAAAGTACTTATACTTTCCACCCCACTCGTCGATCAACTTTAAAATTTTATTTAATCCAAATATTTGAGGTATTGGTGGAGTAGTTGGTGTACCATCATTTTTCTGGTATTTTTCATATAATTTGAAGTCGAAATACCATCCCTTATTTCTTACAGTTTCAGATTTCTTTAAAGCTTCTCGACTCACACTACCTACTGCAAGTCCAGGAGGAACACCAAAACATTTTTGTGAACTAGAAAAACATACATCTATCCCCCATTTATCAACTTTTATTTCCACTCCACCCATTGAGCTCACTGCATCAACAAACAAGAGTTTACCATGACTTTTAACAACTTCAGCAAGTTTCTCTAGAGGATTTATTAATCCAACACTTGTTTCATTATGTGTTATAGCTACTGCCTCTACCTCAGGATACCTTGAAAGCATTTCATCTAACATGTCAGGCATAATCGGTTCTCCCAGTGGAGCTCTAAGCACTTCAACTTTCTTCCCATTAGCAACTGCTACTTGAACGAATCGTTCACCAAAACTACCGTTAACACAACATAGCATTTTTCTTTCTACACAATTTCTAACTGACGCCTCCATAACACCTGTACCTGAACTTGGAAATAGAAAGACTTCATTTTCAGTTTCCAAAAAATTCTTTAAAAGCTCAACAGTTTCTCTATGCAATCTCTTGTACTCTTCACTCCTATGACTAAACATTTGATGCTTCATTTCCTCAAGAACCTCTGGATAGCATGCAACTGGACCTACAGTGAATAGCTTCATAAGAAACACCAATAACAACTATCCTTAAAAATATAAAAACATTTAACTCGGTCAAATAAAACAGTTTTAACAAAACATTCATGCATGATATTTATTAACTTGACCTAATAGGTAAGTTATAATAAATCTTTTAGGTGATATGATGGTCTATATTGACGCTCACACACATTTTGGAATGAAGGGTAAGGGTCTTCCACCAAACACACCTGAAGAGCGTATTATGATAATGGATGAAATTGGCATGGATGCCATGGTTACAACACCACCATACGCATCCATATCTTATGATAGAACATATGACGAAGCAAACGCCTTCATTCTAGAAGTAATGCGTAAATATCCAGACCGCTTCTATGGGTTGGCTAGAATAAACCCTCACTTCAGAAGAAGGGCTGTTGAAAGAGCTGAAAAATGGCTTAAGAAAGGATTTTGGGGGATAAAGTTTCACCCTAGAAATGAAGCTTTCCCAGCCAATAGTAAAAAACTAGTATTTCCAATAATGGAGAAAGTGAAGGAGCTAGGGGGAATAGTTCTATTTCATTCAGGTGAAGCAGACTTTTCGCATCCAACATTAATTGGAGACGTAGCTGACCACTTTCCAGAAGTTCCAATAATAATAGGGCATCTAGGGAAAATCTACTATATGGATGCGATTCTAGTTGCAAAGTGGTTTGAAAACGTATTTGTTGATACGTCCTTCTGCCAAGGTGTACATGTAATTGAGAAGGCAGTAGAAATAGCTGGAGCAGAAAAAGTAGTCTACGCCTCAGATTATCCACAGGGATCAATTGAATTAGATACGATGAAAGTAGAGTTAGCAGACATTTCAAAGAGAGATAAAGAGTTAATTTTAGGGAGGAATATTAAGAGAATTCTGGATGAAGTTAGGAAAATGAGGTGAAAAACGATGATTATCGATGCCCATGCATATGTTGGTGAAAGTATTTATTGGAAAAAGAGGTTTGATGCTGAAGATTTAATTGAAAGAATGGATAAGAATGGAATTGACATGGCAGTTGTGACTGCTCCTCCACCTGGACCATGCTATCAAGCAGCAAACGAAAAGGTCTATGAGGCGGTTAGGAAGTATCCAGACAGATTAATTGGAATGTACAAAGCTAATCCATGGTTTAAAGAGAAAGAGTTAGAAAGAATGAAGATTGCGGTTGAAAACTGGGGATTTAAAGCAGTTAAGCTAGACCCACAAAACGATTCTTATAGTGCAATTTCTCCAGTAGTCAAGCCATTCATGGAATTAGCGGAGAAACTTGAAATCCCAGTATACATTCGAACAGCAAATTCACAATTTTGCCCACCAGAAGCAATTGTATTTCTAGCATTAACATTTCCAAACGTCACCATTATAACTAAGCATACTCCACTAGGTGTAAGTTTAGCTTCAAAATCACCTATGGCTGAGAAATTAAGAAATCTTGTATTTGGAACTCATCCACTTATGGGAGCTCATAAGGGAGTTGATAGATTCCTAAAAATCTTACCTGAAATCTTCGATCCAAAGCGGGTGGTCTTCACCACAGAAGTACCCTTTGGCTATCCAGAATTAGAGCTAAAGACAATTGAGTTAACAGGACTTAATGAGGAAATTGAAAAACTCATCTTATACGAGAATATAAAGCGTATATTAAGACTTTAATCCCCATCCATTCTTCCTTTTATTTGCCTTTAAGCGATAAATTCTTAATATTCGTTATCCATTATCTGATAACGGTGAATGAATTGAATACAAAGCATTATGCAGCCATAATAATTGCATTAGCAGTTACCATCACCATTATAACATACCATTATTATTTCCAATCAGCAGAAAAACAGATTTTAAGAATAGCAACCACAACAAGTCTCTATGAGACAGGTTTACTTGACGCCTTAGCAGATAAATTTGAAAAGATGAATCCAAACATTGACGTTCAATTTATAGCTGTGGGAAGTGGACAGGCATTAAAGTTGGCAGCTAATGGAGATGTTGATGCAGTAGCTGTCCATGCACCATCACTTGAAATTAAATATGTAAATGAAGGCATACTAGTTGAATGGAGAATTATAGCATACAACTACTTCATAATAGTTGGACCAAAGGAAGATCCAGCCAGAATAAGCAAACTAAATGCAACAGAAGCATTTAAGAAAATATTCGAAAGTGGAGAGGGGGGTGAAGCCTTATTTGTCAGTAGAGGAGACAATTCAGGAACCCACATAAAGGAACTTAGCTTATGGAGCAAAGCCAAATTAAATCCTAAGGGAAAGAACTGGTATCTTGAAGCGGGAGCAGGAATGTCACAAACACTATTAATAGCAAATGAAAGAAGGGCATATTGTCTAACCGATATCTCTACATACATGAAATTAAAAATGAAAGGTAGACTTCCAAATCTAGAAGTATTAGTATCAGAATCAGAAGAATTAATAAACATTTATAGCTTCTACATAGTAAGCAAGGAGAAATATCCACAAATTTCATATAATATTGCAGAAAAATTTGGCATCTTTCTAACATCGAATGATGGGCAAGAAATAATATCAACCTTTGGAATTGAGGAGTTTGGAAAGCCCCTATTCTGTCCATCTAAAGGTAGAATAGAAGAATTAAAAACATTATGGAGGAAGCTTGCAGGAGGATAAATCTTGCTTCAAGAAGTATTAGAAATTTCCATTAGATCACTTATAATATCACTCTCAGCAACAATTCTCTCCCTATCATGGTCAATTCCAATAGCCCTCATTTTAACCGCCTATAAATCGAAGATAAGTGAAACTGCCTCCTCAATTATAGACTCCATCGTAGGCTTCCCAACTGTTCTAATTGGCCTAGCATTATACTTGATTTTTAACAATCAAGGTCCACTTGGATTCCTCAAACTACTATACTCCCCTCAAGCTATAATCTTGGGACAATCAATTCTCATATCACCACTAGCCATATCAATACTGAAAAAGACATTTGAGTCAACATTTAAAGACTGCTGGGAACTAACCATAGCACTAGGTGGAACAGAAGGAGAAGTATTCAAACTAGTTATAAATGAATCAATTCCAGGAATAATTTCAAGCTTAATCATCTGTTTCTCCAGGGCAATAGGAGAGTTAGGTGTCGCACTAATGATTGGAGGCAACATTAGAGGATATACAAGAGTACTTACAACATCAATTGCACTTGAGATAAGTAAGGGTGAATTTGAGTTAGCCATTCAATTGGGCTTAATTTTACTATTAATTTCAACTGCCCTTTCATTAACACTAAGATTTCTGAGGTGGATATATTTTGATTGAATTAAGAGACGTATGGTTTACCTATAACGGAAAAAACTATGTCATAAAGGGGATTTCATTAAAAGCAAACTTAAATGAAGCCGTAGGTATAATAGGGCCCAATGGATCAGGTAAAACAACACTCCTAAAATTAATTGCCTGCATATATAAGCCAGTTAAAGGAGAAGTCTTAATAGGCAATATAGACTACTGGAGGGCAAATGAACAAATAAGAAAGCAGTTGCATAGAAAAATAGTGTATGTGCACGAAAAACCAATAATCCTTAGGAGAACCGCCATAGACAACATAGCCTATGCCTTAACCCTACACGGATATTCCAAAAAAGAAGCTTATAATAAAAGTTTGGAGATTATGAGAAAACTTGGAATAGAGAAAATAGCAAATAAGAAGAGAGGATTCTCAGCAGGAGAAAAACAGTTAATATCCCTAGCCAGAGCATTAATCTTAGAACCAGAAATACTATTACTAGACGAACCAACAGCAAATCTAGACTTAAAAATGCGGAGGAAACTTATAGAATATATTAATGAGAGGTTAAATGATAAATGCATAATAATTGCAACACATGACGTATTAACCATAACCAAACTTGCCTCTAAATATGTGCTAATAGATAAAGGAGAAATTGTTAAGGAGGAAAGTATAAGCGAGATATTTAGAAACCTTGAAATTTAATATATAGTTCCCCTCTTCCTCTCTAATTCAAGAGCAAACTTTAAAGCAACAATCCCAACTGGTACTAATACTATTGATTGAACAACCAAGATTAAAGCATACCATACAATTTGATAAGATACATACTCACCAAACAAAATTTTCCTAATGCCATCTATAACATAGGTTTGAGGCAAAAGATCACTAATCTTAACAATCCAGCTTGGAAGTATAGCTCTTGGTATATAGATTCCAGCAGCTAGAGGTACAAGCAATCTTATAAAAAACCTTATTGGCTCAACTCCCCTATATGCGCTTGCAATCCAATACATGGAAGCAGAAATTAATCCCAATCCACTACATGCTAAAATCCCCAACACTAATAGAAGCACAATTAATCCGAGATTAACTGATGATGAAAATTTCAGATCGAAAATCATAACCCCCAAAAACAAGTATGACATAAAAATTGTAGTTGCCATTATGAAGCTCCAACTAACCTTTGCAAACAAGTAAATGAATGGGGATATACCAGCTAAATATAAGTAATCTCTCATGGATAAACTGACTCCACCAGTAGCAAATTTACCATAATGTAGTGAGGAAAGATTACTATACCAATTATCTAATGCTGTATCTAGATAGGTATTAACCATTAACCCTGAAATTATAAATGCCATGAAATCTCTACCATAGAGTAAATTTGAACCACCCATTGCTTGACCAAAATAATAAAATAATGCAAGGCTAAACAAAATTTGAAATATGTGAAAGGGTAGATTCCAAGCCCACCAAACACTCATTGCTGAAATTTCAGATGAATAGATGACTCTTATACACTTTAGAATAATTTTAAGACGCTTTAAATTAATCAACATGAATATCACCAGAACTTATATAATATAAGTATGCATCCTCCAGATTAGCTTGCCTAACCTTAAGACTCTTAATTTTAACATTATTTGATATAAGCCTCTTCATAATGACTGGTATAAATTCAAGGCTGTCCTTAACACCAATTTTAATTATATGTTCACCAATCTCAGGAGTTAAAGCCTTGAACTTTACATATCTGTATTTAAGACCATTCATGATCTTCTCAATATTGTAGAGATTATAAACTCTGAGCTCAATAGGAGTAAGGGCAACAATAGCGCTACTAGCCATACTTGGCCTAGTAGGATTATGGGTTGCAGTAGCAATAGGAGACATGGGATTATCCTTCATGGTAATACTAAACGCCCTAAGACTAGCAACAGAGAAACATTAATCTAAAAAGCAAGAAATAAAGAAAATAGATTAATCATGCTAATCAGACATACAATAAAAGAAGATCTGAGAAAACACTTAATCTTCAAACTCAAGGTAATGAGAGATTTAAGCCTAATCAACTTAGAAAAGTACTACCAAACCCGCAAGGAAAGAGAGCGAAAAACCAGAGAAATAATAGAAGCCTACGACAAGGCTATAAACGCATTAAACTTCTCAAGTGGCAATATAGACGATGCAATAAACTATCTAAAGAAAGTTAGAGAAAATCTAAAAGAAGAAATGAAAATCATGTTCAATCCAAAGAAGATAAGAAACAATTCATGGAAAAACAAAATAAAAATATGCAATGAAGCAATCAACATCCTAGAAAGATTTAAGAACATAACAAAAAATGAAATAAAAGGCAAGTTAAAACATAAAGAAATAAAAGCATTAACCTTTTTCACTTAACAACAAATGGGGTTACCTTCAACATGAAAATGAAGAATAGACTTTTAAGTAGAAAGGAAATCTCACCTAATATTTTCCATGAAATAAACATAGGGAAAATTTAATTCGCTCATCGCTAGGAATAATACTACTCTGTTCACCACTGGTCCGGAATAAACTTAATCCCATATCAAGTTGAGATTTCTATTTTGAACCCTCTTCAAGTGATATTTACTATATAACCTTCCAAAACGCAACAAGATATGACACAACGACAATTCTAACTCAAGCCAAACTACTAGTAAAGGTAATGAAACAAGATCTAAAGCACTGTTATATATATCAATAATCTTCCTATTCACTCCAATAATATCCTTCATTATAGCAAATTACCAAACAGAAAAATAAAAATGGAACTTAACTGGTTTTTAGTATTAATGCCCACGCTGGAATATGATAATAGGCGTTTAAGGTACGCCAAACCTCAATACGATATACATCAACAGCATATCCCTGTTCAACATAGATTTCAGCATGAGCATTAATAGCAGTTGTATGCTTTAACACGAGGTCTACGTCTATTGGTACTTTCAGTGCCGCGGGGAAACCAGCCCAAGCCAATAACACTTTAACAAATGTTCCCACAGGAATTGCAAAACTATAGCTTATGTCAGAGTGAAGGTATATTATTGTTGCAACTTGATCCCATCCTTGTCCAGGAGCTGATTCAAGAAATTCTTGGCTTCCAGTTATTTCATCTGTTCCTTTAATTGTGTCTAGTGTCTCTGGCCAGTAGTAAGTTATATATACTCTGTGTTCTCTAAAGTATTCATCTCCATCAGCTGGTTCATCGTATTCCCAACATTCATAATGTACTATTGCCTTAAAGGATATGTAACCGATACTATTAGGATTGACATCCATTATTAAAGACTTTCCAATTTTTGCTGTTTCCCAACTTATTTCTGCTCCTATACTCCATTTAACAATTATTTCATCATCAATTTTCCTTGTAACAGAATATGTACATTTAAAGGCTACTTGCTCATCTATTTTTACCTTATATCCAACTTGTGCTTTACTATGTGCATCTGTAACCACTTTTAAAGTGGTTACTCGCATTGTGTGTTCTTCGCTCCAAACTAGCCACGCCCATGGAGGAGCTTGTTGTTTAACATTTATGTTTTTTCCATTTCCATGAGCTGAATATAATTTTGGGAGAACTTCAAGTTTATCTTTTAATTGAAGCTTTGTCTGAACGAATAATGGGCCAGTTAGGGTCAATGGTAGTTTAATTGAT
>NZ_JBTVBB010000020.1:0-7026 GCF_058356305.1 Candidatus Culexmicrobium sp. | reverse complement strand
CTTTCTCATACGCTTGAATGAATTAGATTTAAAGGAATTTAGATCAATAGATGTTGCTAACAAGCTTGATCTCCCGAGATAATATGTTTCAAATCTTCTTAGAAGACTCTTCATGATGGGCTTTCTAAAAAGAAGAAGAGTAAAGAGAATCTACATCTCAAAGCATGGAAAAATTTGCTATAAGGGATTTGAATATGTATACAGTTTTTCAAGGCAGGGTCTAAGTTATATCCAATGGATGAAGAATGAAAAGCCGATGGAGGATCTATGTTACTTCTCAATTATTAAGGAAATTCTTGAGAATCTACCTGATGACTTAAGATCAAAACTTGCCCTTATATCGACGGCTAGATCCACTCATAAATATAAGGGGCCTAGTCGACGTTTCAACATTTTTATTAATCCAGCAGTATTAATAGCAAATTTAATGGTTGAGATAGAAAAACTTCAACATGAATTAAAAGAGGCATATATGGAGCTCACTAAATATCAAGCTTTAATCGAAGGTATCAAGTTTGGATTGAGAATGGGAAGTGAAGAGAAAACTAGCATAATTGAGCTGATTAAGCTTGTCAAACTTGTAAATCAAATTATAGAGCATATAAATTTACTGTCCAACCTCATCATATACTTAATACACCTTGTTCATCTTTATCGAGGTAGAGCTGAACTCTTTCTATTTATTTTAGCTTCTCTTTCAAGTAGGGATAAGATTGAGAAGCTCCTTATTCTTCTGAGAGAGGTTGAAGCACCTAGACTTAAAGCCCTTAAGGAGCTTGAATCTAAATTATCTTCTCTTCTCTAATAATTTTTCAATTATTTTTGGTAGATTGTATTTTATGAATTTTCTAACTGTTAATGGTGGATTTTGTTCAACTAATGCGTGGAGTAGAGTGTCTATTAATATGAATCTTGAATCCTTCTCAATTAAGGGATGAATCAACTTGTCTATAAGTCTATTCAATTCAGACCTACTATACCCCTTCCCCATACAATAATTCAATAACAACTCAACCAAATAAGCCTATTGAACTAACACTCATATGCAAATGTTATTTTATCTCTGTTAGGGTTACAAGATATCATTTCAGGCTCTAGAGGAAACCTACTTCCTACACCTTGTCGCCGAGGAGTATAGTCCACAGCGTGAGAAGTGTATTATTGATGAATTCTATTAAAATGTCAAGGCTTACCTCTAATAACTAACAGGTTTAAGAGGCTATGAAATCCGGGGTATACGCCATGTGGGAGTTGTTCTTGGTGGTGCACCAGTATTCGGATTAATTGTTACTCTTGGTGTTTGGATTAATGGCAGGATGACTAGGAAGGTTTTGATGGAGTACTTTAGAAGAATGGATGAATATTTCAGGAAGATGGATGAGGGATTCGCTAGATTGAATGAAAGATTCTAGGAGTTGATAAAACAGCATAATGAGTTGATTAAGCAACATCAAGAACTCGTTAAACAGCATAACGAGATATTGAAGTGGATTATTGAATTAACTTATGAAGCACTTCTACATAGTAAGAAATTTAAATGTATTGAGATTTATTGGAGGTAGGGTTTAAGGTTTGAGTTTAGAGGAAAGAATTGCTAGGATTGAGAAGGATATCTCTTATCTCCGGGGTATTGTCGAACAGATGGATAAGAGATTGAACCATCTAGAATCAGAACTCATGGAGTTGAGGAGGGATTTGAATCGTAGATTTCTATGGCTTTTAGGAGTACAGATCTCGATGTGGATAACAATAATAATAGCAATACTGTTCAAATAATGATTTACATGTTCCTAGATCTATGAGGGTACGCTTTATTACTAGTGAGGTTTTTGTGAGGAGGATTGGTGGTTTTGATAGGCTTGTCAGAGTTGTTGGTAGAGAGCTTACTAGACGGGGTTTCGATGTACATGTTCTCACATGGGATAAGGAGGGCGGGTATTGAGTTTTCGAGGTTGATGGCGTAACTGTACATATGACACGTGTATCCTTAATACATAGATTACAGTTTACATGGTAAGACATTCAAGGGACTACGCAAGGTTATTCCTATAGGCAAAATCAACGCTGATATGTACGTACTTATTGGCTATATAGTTGAAACTCTTCTAACTCAGAAAGCACCGCCTAAGGCTAAACACAACATCCAGACTAAACCCCTTCAATTGGATTGAATGCTTATATAGCGTGGGTTCAGAGGAATTCTTGTGTACTTTGAAGGTAGCATGCAAGAACCTTGTTTAGCTATGATATATGTCCAAAATATTTACATACCTTTTGGAATAATAGGTGGTCAGTAACCTAGATATAAATTCTTAAGTAAATAACTTCACAGTAAGGTTTATAGATTTTCCATGAGATTATGTGTTTTATAGATAGTATTTAATCTATATCATAGGTGTAAGAATTGAGAAAAAGTATGAGAGGTAAGAAATACATTATCCCTGTAGTAAGGTCTTTTATGGATTGGACTCATGGTGCTTATGAATACGTAGAGGAGATATATATACAAAGTTTAAGAATAGCATTTAATGAAAAAGGCTTCATTTTTAGAACTAGTGAAGATAGATATAAGCCACTAAGATTACCTACAGGAAGAGAAATTCCTGTAAAATATCTAGGTGAGGTAGATGTCTTAGATAATGATATAGAAATATTCCTAAAATACCTTAAGTATAAGGAGGAAGCAGAAAGAATCATTAAGAAATACTTTAAAAAGATAAAGTAGCTAGCAATCACCATTCCTATAAAACATCACTTAAATAATCTAACTTTATTGCCCACTTATAAATACTTACAGAATAAAGAATAGGGTGGGCTGAAACATTAGTTTGTAGCTTTTTGTGTTATAGCGTCTCTTTTATGTCTCTTAGATTTATAAGTTTTTCTTTGTATGAATGTATTGGAGACTTGAACCTGATGAGTATTGAGGGTGATGAACTATAAGACGAGCCTTGATTACCTGAGGGGAGTTCTACTCCCATGGGGTGGTCAGAGCGAAAACAGCCATAATGAACCCATCTATGGTGGATAGAAAAGATATAATTTGATAGATGAAACTATGGAAGGGTGAACGTTGACACTCCCCCTACTTAAGTAGGGGGATTCTTGCTTCTAAGGTGTTCATCTTTCGGGTGTTCATAGCCCTTCTAGGCTCCCATCTGCATCCATCCCACCTTAGAAGCAAGGGGTGTGCCACGAGATTAAATCCCTCTTTTATTTAACTTCCTCATTTCGATATAGAGTTCTTCAAGCTTATCATAAAACGGTTGTAACCTCTCAGTAGTTCGTTGATGGGGTGGGATTTGTCTAATTTCTCTGGTTATCTTCACCGCCTCTATAATCAATAATGCTTGTCGTTTCTTATTTATCAGGAACGGAAGAATTTGAGGAACAATTACCCTTAGTCCCCCCGCTGTTACTCTAAGCTCATACTCTCTTTTCCAATTACCCTTTCTACTTGGGGCATACCTTAATTCTCGTATGAAACCAACACCAATAACATGCTTTATTGCTTCAAGAAATTCTTTATTTGTATTCGAAATAACCAATATTGGGCGATATGTATTCCTTCCATTATGTTGGTTCGCCCTTTCTATATAAAATCCTCCATCGCAATCAATTATTCCCGCCAACCATGTCCACTTTTCTCTTTCGTTCCTAAATTTTATCATGCCACCACCCTGATGGGCATACCTCCACTGTGGAGGGTGCCCATGTTCAATACGCCAACTGCATCCCTATGTGCTTCTAATCCGCAATTTAGACACTGAAACAACCTTCCACGCCTGACGACCCTATCGGAGCCACACCTGATACATATGCTAGAAGTTTTGTACTCGCTAACCTCTACCACTTCTATGCCATACTCCTCTGCCTTCTCTTTAAGTCTTTGAATAATCCATCTAAAGCTCCAGAAGTTGTGGGTCATGGAGTTGGTTTTAGCATTCCTATGGTTGTTATCCCTTATGCCTTTAAGGTTACCGACCACTATCTTAGAGATACCATTTTCAACAGCATACTCAACTATCCACTTCACCATAGCATTTATTGCGTGTCTGAATCGCCTCTGCCTCTTCCTAAAGAGTCTTCTGAGCTTTCTCGATGTTCTAACTCCATTTATTCTGGCTAGTCTGCTCTGCTCTCTGGCAATCCTTCCAGTCCAGTACCACCAGTCGGCTAGTAGCTCTCCCCCTCTAAACGCTACGGGTTGCTTCATCCCTTTATGCCATATTGTGGCTAGACATCTAACGCCTAAATCGATGTAGAGGGGCTTACTGCCTCCTCTCATGGGAGGCCTCTCAACCTTAACCGTCATAAAGCCCCTCCACACTTTATCAACATCATCGTAGATTATCTCTAATCTTCCTTGCTTACCATTCCATTTTAGTTCTCCTTTCCATCTTAGTTTAAGCCCTTTAGGGAGGTATAGATACTTATCATCAATTCTGTAGCAGTCACTTCTAATGATTATTCTAAGCTCTCTCCTACCATCTTTCTTCCAGTATCTAGGTATGGATACCTTCTTAATGTGTGGCGGCAGTTTACCTTTTCTCTCCAACTTCTTCAGTTTTAGGAAACTTCTCCAAGCCTCATTATTCTTTTTTATCACCTGTTGTGTAGTCGCAGAACCTATTATTGGAGCATATTTCTCATATAAGTGTCTTGGATACCATGAGAACCTCTTGTAGTATATATAGGCTTGTCTCCTCTCAAAGTTCAGTTCATTCCAAAGTCTAGCGCAATTATCTGCCAGTTCCCATAGTGTTGGATTATTCTCAATCATGAATGTATTTGTTCTCTTCATTTCTTCCCACCCTGTTCTTCAATATATTTTCTTATTGTTTCAGCAGATACATGACCTGCTGTTGAAACAAAATAGCTTCTAGTCCATAGAGATGGGAGCTTTAACAATTCTGGAAACTCCTTTCTAAGTATCCTAGATGTCCTCCCTTTGATACGTCTTAAGACTATGTGTGGAGACCAGTAGGGCTGAACTGATATGAAGAGGTGTACATGGTCGGGTTTAACTTCTAGTGCTAGAATCTCCCAGCTATACTCCTCAGCTATCTCCTCTATAAGTTGCTTTAGCCTCTCCCTAATACGACCAACTAGTACGGGCTTTCTTCTTTTTGGAATCCATACGAAGTGGTAGTTACAGAGATATACTGCATGTCTAGTTTGTCGATAGCTCATCAATATCCACAGTAGGTTGTCGATTATTTAAACCTATCGACACCATTCATCTCCCCACTAAAGATGGGGAGCTTTCTGGCGTTACTTTTGTAAGTAATTCATTTCCTTTGGATTGATTTTCTTTGTGAGATTACTAATGAGAGTTAGATAAGATGTTCTTATCAGAAAGTTTATTAGGTTCTAACTAAATATATGGTTCTGGTGATAGTGCTGGGTTTAACTGTTAAGGCAAGAATTGGGAAGAAACGGGTACTTGTTATTCCTAAAGTAATAGCTGATGCTCTTAATTTAACTGAGGGGTCTAGAGTTAGGATAACAGCTACAAAGGATAAGATTATTATTGAACCATTACGTGATGCTATATGGCTATCTCTGTATGGAGAGAAGATAGCTCAAATAACACTTAAAGAGCTTGAGGAAGAGAGTCTTGAACAGCAAAGAAAGTACATCAAAGAGTAAACTAAGATTCTTAGTTGATACTAGTTTCCTTCTTCCAGCAATGGGTATAGAAACTGATAAAGAAGTTATGGAAGTCATAAAACACTTTCACATAGCTGAAATACATTATTTAGAGGTAAGCATTTTAGAAGCTATGTGGAGGATCACTAAAGTAGTTCCAGCTAATAAACTCGACAGGGTTAAGGAGGGAATAAGGTCGATAAGAGAAACATATAGACAAGTTAATCCTCCACCAGAAGCTTACATAGATGCTTATAAGCTATACCATGAAGGACATAAGGATTACATTGACAACCTAATATACGCAACTTCCCAAAAACTAAACCTCCCTTTACTAACAGTAGATAGAGAGTTCATTAATTTCCTTAAAGAAAAAGGCCATCCTATACACAATATAATAACACCTAATAAGATAAAACAAGCAAGAACATCATCTTAACTCACAAACATGAAATTCCTATAATAAGAAGTTAGTGAGATTAACGAATATAAGACCTCAAGTGTATGCCCATTTTGTGGACTAGAAGGCACTAGAAGGTATAGAGGATTATTCTACTGCCCTAACTGTAATAAAGTAATGAATGCAGATGTAGTTGGAGTCTTAAATATAGCTAAGAGGTGTGGCACCATAATCCCGAGTCTCTCTTGGAGGGATAGGGATAACGGGCTGGTGGCACAGCCCCTGCTTCTAGGATGGAACGGATGCAGGTGGGAGCCTAGAAGCAGGAATCCCCTACTTAAGTAGGGGAGTGTCAAAGTAATATAACTTAAAATAAATATTGGATTAAGTGTAGTTAATTATGGCTTTAGGGTGTCTTGGATGGGTCATACTGTTGCTAGGGTTAGGATTTGTAATCCATGTGATGAATCTAGGTGTATGGATTTAGAGTTGCTTGTTGATACAAGTTCAACTTATACTTGGATTAAACGCAGTAAGTTAGAGGAGTTGGATATTAAGCCTATGACTAAGTGGAAGTTTAGAACTATTGAGGGTAGGGTTATTGAGAGAGATATTGGTGAAGCAGTTATTGAGTGTATGGATGAAAGAGCTACCACCATCATAGTCTTTGCAGAAGATAATGATGCAGAAGTCCTTGGAGTATATGGTTTAGAGGGGCTTAGATTGGAAGTGGACCCGGTAACTAAGCAGTTGAAGAAAATTGAAGCACTACTAGCACTATACACTTCATAGTGAAATCATACACTATTTTGGCTAGTCATGTACTGCTCATGTATGGGTGGGAGACTATAAGTATAGATGAGAAAAAGAAGGCTTTTGTTGATCTATTTAATGAATTGAGTATGCGTGATAAATCTCTTTTGTCTGATATTGATTTAATCACAATTAGTAGGAGTCCTGAAGATGTCTTTGAT
>NZ_JBTVBB010000019.1:0-36575 GCF_058356305.1 Candidatus Culexmicrobium sp. | reverse complement strand
AAGAGGAGTTAATTCCTCTTTTATATTCAACCCATTTTTTAAGCTTACTTTCCTCATACATAATGTTTCCTATAAGTTCTTCCCCCTTTCTATAATTAGAATTTCCTCTCTCGTCTTCTCTCTCATTTTTTTGGTTTTTTCTCTTTTTCATAATCATGTATATTTAGTAATATATCACTTATAATAATTTCACTTAAAGGTTTTATCTTATAATCAATTAGCTGATTTCTTTAATCTCTTTGCCTGCAACGAGTTGTTAAATATTAATCATCTCGATAAATTTTATGTAGGTTAGTGTGCATATTCATTCTACTCATTTATGTATTGGTTAATTAAACTATAGAGTTAATTGCGTTTCACTCTGATAGATAGCTTCTATCTGGTTCGATTATTAGAGAATGTTTCATAAGTTACGAGGACTCCTTTATTATTCACTCATGATTTTTCTTTTCAATAATTAATGTCAATTAAAACACTTCTCTGAGCATAACACTTAAATCTATTAACGTTTTAAAGCGTAAATCATAACTATGACACCAGTATCGTCAATTTCCCTTCATATCATATTTCTATGGTTTCCTCCCAAATTGGGACTATTTGTGTTAAAGCAATCATTAATCTTAAATGTGTTGTCTTAAGTTTTTCTTTAGAATTAATAATGTTAGCATAAAGACGACTAAAGACATAGATATTGTAATGAAACCCCAATTGAATCCATATAAGCTAATTATGTAGCCAACAATTCCTGGACCTAAAATTCTTCCGATATCAATTGCAATTCCAACAATGCTATATGCTACGCTATATGATTCTCGATTACAGAGAGTTGCTATTAAAGCATTTCTTGGTGGGGCAGCCATAACAGCACTCCATAGAAAACGTGAGAGAGCAATTGAGATGGGGTCTCTTACAAATATCAAGAGTAAAGTTGAAATCGATCTAACTAATCCAACTAGGATTAGCATGTTAACATGACCTATTCTATCTGATAAATAGCCAATATAAACTCTCGAGAATATTCCTATAAAAGCCCCTACTGTTAAAATCATACCTAACGTGGTATAACTATAATTTAACTTGTCTATAACCCAGTATGATAGTATTGGAGTCATGGCTGAAACAGCTGTAAAAAGGAATATTGATGCCATTAACAGTATTAAAAATGGCCTGTTGAATATGTCTTTAACATTAGTAAATGAATTTTTCTTTATATTTGAACTTGGATTTTTTATTCTAATTTTTAGAGATAATATGAAGCCTACTATGGCGAAGAGGAAGGCTATTAAAAATACAGTTTGAGACCCCATTTGGTCAGCTATATATCCAGTGAAAGCTGGTGCAATAACTGTTGGACTTCTTCTAATTGTAAATGCAATTCCAAAAGCTGTAGCAGCCATTGATGTATCTGCAAAAATGTCAGCCGCACTAGATAGAAATACTGGTTCAATTAATCCTTCAGAACAAGCAATAATTGTCATACCTATAGCTACCATTAATATGTCTGTAGCTGAGAAAATAGTGAAGAAAGCTAAAGCTCTAACTAGTAATCCAATTAAAATCAATTTTTTCTTGCCAAGGAAGTTTGATCCTATTCCACTTAATATTCTTGAAGTACTCCTGACAACTGAACGTATAGAGTAGACTAGTCCAATTAAAGCAATGTCTCCTCCAAGTTTAGCTATATGACTTGGCAAAACAACATTCATGCTAATAAGAGTAGTCAATGAAAGAGCTAATGAAAGAAGTGCAATGTCCTTGAATTTACTAATTGGCTTTATAGTCATGTCTTCACTTCCATTGTCTAATTTGTTGGCTGCCTAAATGTACCATGTAATATTAATCTAATTTTAAAGCTATCATATAATAATTGCCCCTCCCTCAGGCTTAAAATTAAAGATTATTAATAACCTATTGAGGTACTATGAATAGACATTGTCAGGACGAGTAGAACGATTGGAGGCTATATATTTGAATTATAAGGCTGCTCTCCTTACAAGAGAAATTAAAGAGTATGCCTTAAGGAATGGTGCTGATCTCATTGGTATAGTTTCAGTTGAAGATATCGATTCTAAGCCTAGAGTATGGGTGGGATGGACAATTCAAAGCTATACTAAAAAGGCTTCTGAAATTTTACCTGAATCCAATTCAATAGTTGTTTTAGGATATCATGTATGGGATGACATTTTTGAGTTAGCAGTCAAACATGATGGTAAGTGGATTTATCCCGGATACTATCCATTAATGTTTATTGAATTAAAAATGACTTATTACTTAAAAATGAGGGGATTTAAAGCTGTTCCAGTTAGTAGGATGCCGCTTAAAATATTAGCCAAAATGGCTGGCTTCGGAAATTTTGGAAAAAATTCTCTAATAATTAATCCTGTTTATGGCCCATGGATTAGATTTGCTGCAATATTAACTGATGCCAAACTAATCGCTGATAAGCCCTTTGAAGAAGACTTATGTGACGATTGTGAAGATTGTATTAATGCTTGCCCAGTTAAAGCTTTATCCCCATACAAAGTTGACGATAAAAAATGCCTTGTAGGTATACATTTAACTGACTGTCAAGATGCACATTATCTCAAGTTGTTTGAAAAGTATGAACCATCTATAACTAGGAAATCACATCTAATGTGTATTGAATGTCAGAAAGCTTGTAAGTATGGGCGTAACCTGCACTACTAACAGCTAAGTATAATTTCCATGCAACAATACTTTTCCTGGAAGTCCACCTGTATGTTCACCCTTTTCAACGATTATTTCACCATTCACTATAACATAGTCTATACCCTTAGGATAAACACAGGGATTATTATAGGTAGCTAAATTTTCGATTCCTCTATAATCAAATATTACTATATCAGCCCAAAATCTCTCCTTAATAATTCCTCTATCTTGAAGACCTAGAAATTGTGCCGGTAATGATGTTATCTTTCTAATTCCTTCTTCTAATCTCATTATCTTTCTCTCCTTAACATAGTAGCCTAAAAATCTAGGATATGTCCCATAGTTTCTTGGATGTAATGCTTTTGGTTCACTTTCAGCTGAACCGTCAGTTGAAATTGCTGAAAAAGGTGCCTTTAATATTTCTATTACATCTTCCTCTCGCATACATCCAAGGGCAACTGTAGTCTCTCCATCATCCATTAAATATAGTTTTCTCATAGCTTCCCAAGCATCTTCTAATCCCATCAAAATTGAGACTTCAGAAAAGTTTTTTCCAATAAATTCTGGATGAGACTTGGACTTTACAATAACATAATAGGTTGATGGATCCCATGGAATTCTAAATGGTGTACCTTTTCTTTCAAGCTCCTTTCTTTTCTTTTCAATATACTCTCTTTCTTCTTCAAATCTTTCAATGGCCTCTCCTTTAATTTTCAGCCATTCCTCTTGATTTTCAAGTCTTTTAAGAAGGTCTTTTTTCTCTTTTTCAATTGATTTTTCAGGTGGTAGAAAGAAGGATCCTACATTTGAAACTGCTACAAAAAGCCAAGGGTATACATCGCATATAATTTCAATTCCCTCTTTTCTAGCTTCACTAATTAACCGTAAAGTTTCCATAGGTTTTCCCCAATTATTCGGACTACATGCTTTATGATGCGATATACATCCAGCTATTCTTGCTTCTTTACATATTCTAATAAACTCTTTAACTGCTTCAATTAACATGTCATCTTCAGACCTAATGTGAGCCATGAAGACTCCACCATATTTTGAAACTACTTTACATAGTTCAACAAGCTCTTCAGTATATGCATTTCTTTGAGTTTCATATTCTAATCCGGCAGTTAATCCAAAAGCTCCATCTTTCATTGATTGTTCTAATAAATCCTTCATCATATTCAATTCATCAACTGTAATTTCTGATCGCTCTCCACCCTCACCTTCCCCACCTAGAACACTCATTCTAATGGTTCCAAATCCACAGAATGGAACAATATTGATAGCGTAACCATTAGCTTCAATTCTCTCCTTCCATTCCCTTAAGGTTACCCAGTCGATTTTGATTCGAAAACCATGTTCATGCAATTTTTCCTCATATTTTTTAGCAAACTCCTTTGTCCATCCAAAGGTTGAAAAGCCACAATTTCCAATAGCTTCACAGGTTATTCCCTGTTTGACTCTATTGATAGCTTCACGATAAACTAGATTTCTACACATCATATCTGAATGGGAGTGTAGATCAATAAACCCTGGAGAAATAATTTTTCCATCAGCATCAATAATATTTCCACCCTTCAAGTTGCATCTACTTATCTTCATTATTTTTCCATCTTTAATTCCAATAGTTGCTCTATACCATGGATTTCCAGTTCCATCAACTATAACTCCATTTTTAATAACAATATCAAACATTATAACACCAAAAACATTATGATATGTACTGTAAATAAGAGTTGGCTCAATAAAAATGAATTATTAAACTTGACTTTAAGAAATATTTAAAAGAATTTAATGCTTAAAGCATATAATCCAGTGTCATGGTGATGAATGATGGATTCATCCTTTAGGTCGATATGGGCAGTTCATCTCGCAACTTTTACATTTTTTCTTGGAATAATGATTGTGGCACCAATAATTTCACCATTTTCAATTTCACTTGGAGCTACTCCATTAATTATTGGATTCTTATCTGCTCTAACTTCAATAACAGCGCTCATTATGAGGCCTATTTTTGGATTACTCAGTGATCGAGGTTATCGTTTCGAAACTATGATGCTTGGATGCTTTTTGGGATCTATTGCAGCATTAATCTATGCTTCATCGAATAATATATGGGTATTTGCAGTGGCAAGAATTGTTCATGGTTTTGCTTCAGCATCCTTTTTACCTGCATCTATCTCCACTGCAATTGATCTTTCTCCACCTGCTAGAGTTGGTGAAACACTTGGATGGAGAAGTACCATGTTTGGAGTAAGTCAACTTATAGGTCCTGGAATTGGTGGCTATATTTCGGATTTATCAGGTTATAATGTTACTTTCATAGCGACCTTTATCCTCTCAATAATCTCACTTGGAATACTATTTATAGCTAAAAGATCGGCTAAGAAATATGCAAGGAAGCATGTGGAAGGAAGAAGTAGTTTCAGAGATATTCAGCATCTATTAAAATTAACGTTTATTTGTCCAATGATTGCAGTAGCCTTTCATGCAATGTCATTTAGCGGAGTATTTACTTTCCTTCCAGCTCTATATAAGAAGCTAGGATTTGGAGCGAGTGTATATGGATTATATGCAAGTATACAGGGAGGCTTTAGTATATTGACAAGAGCTACAAGTGGAAGAATTGCGGATAGAAAAGGGCCAATACCAGTCGCAACATTAGGATTAATCTTAGTTATGATATCCTATCTAGTATTATATATTTACTACCTGCCACCAATAGCCTATATAGCTGCTTCAATCTTCGGAATTGGACTAGGATTAATAGTTCCATCACTGCAACTTTTAGCTCTAGGAGACTTACCAAGTGAGATTAGAGGTTTTGCATCAGGAGTTTATACAATGGCTTTCGATTTAGGCTTCCTATTAGGGCCATTAATAATGGGCTACTGTATAGAGCTAACGGGGAGATATACATCAATTTTAACACTCTTCCCAATATTTACATTTATTTCCTTAATATCAATTCAATTTGCAAGATTAGGAAAACATAGTAATTGAACTAAATCTATAGATATAATTTTAATTTTAAATGTTACAATCCTAATCCATTTATTTCATTTCATATTCACAGTAATCATCCCCTTCCAGAACCCATTTAACTCTTTTAACTTTAATATCCGGATTATAACCGAGAATTTTCCAAATGTCTACATCACAGTATATTTTACATATTTCCTCAGCACCTTTACTTATCCATATTTCAGCAAACGGGCAAAATGTTTCCCTTGTTCCTTTACCCCAGCCAAGATTTGGGAGATCTGAAAACCTCTTAAAGTTCTCCAGTGTTAATTTTAAACCTTTTTTCAAGACCTCCTCTCTAATTTTTCTACCTCTTTCTAGCCCAAAGCGTTTGACTACTTCTTTAACAAGTTCAATACCCTTCTCTATGCCAAACTTTTCGACTAGGAGATTTGTAAAGTGATAAAACATTAATCCAAATAGTCTTGCCATTTTCCTTACTTCCTCCTCAGCTTCTTCAGGAGTGAGAATTTTCTTCTCCACCAAATTTACCCCCTATACTTTCCAATTATTACTTCATCTAAAATCATTCTCTGTGATTTAATTGGCGCTTCATCTGGCCAGCCTACTGCAATATGTAGGCGTGATTCAATATAGTTTGGCAAGTTAAAGTATTTTCTGAGTCTCCTAGTAGATTCTATCCCATGGGTCAGCCATACAGCTCCAAGTCCAAGTGCATGGGCCATGAGACATATGTGATCAGCGGCTGCCGCAGCATCATAAAATATATTCTGTGGAACAAGTTTATCATACTTCAATGCACGATAGATACGCATATCTTGACAAACAACAATTATAACTGCATTATCAACCGGGATATCGCTTCTTACCAACTTTTTCTCTTCAGGAGTGCGAAGTATTAGAAATCTAGTTGCACCAAGATTGCATCCCTGAGGAGCCATTAATCCAGCATAGAGGATCTTTCTAATTAATTCTTCTGGTACAGGTTTAGGTTTCCATTGTCTAATAGATCTACGCTCATAGAGAAGTTTCTCAACAACCATCATTTCCTTATCGTTAAAGGGTCTGGGAAGTTTAGTGTCAAGATGGATCTTTTCGCCTCTTCTAAGTTTTAGAGCTAGATCTAAATATTGTTTAACCCACTTCATGTCAGGTGTATCCATAGGCAATCGTCGTCTTCTCCATATATCTAGTAAAAAGCAGACTATTTCACCGAAATCTTTGGGAATTTTTATTTTACCCCTCAATATCCTATAGAACGGAACTTCAATTGTATGATGAGTTCGTTCATGTATAATAGCCCTCAAAACCATGGGATCTATTCGCATTAAATCACTTTCAGAAAAACCAAAAATCTTAAAATGTTTCTTCATTCTATTTCACTGAAGTATATTTATTAAGGTAAACTGTTAAAAGTTTTTACATTAAAATAAGCTGTAAATCATTGTCATTTTAACTTTTAAGGATAGGGACACCAAGTTATGTGATTAAATCGTATTCTTCATTTGATTCAAGTATAACTACTACAGTTCTTATTTTTCCTCTTATTTTTTCAGCAAATTCTAGTGGACTTTTATCTCTTCTATGCATTGGAATTATGATTTTTGGTTTAATTATTTTCGTTGCTTCAATTGCTTCTTCAATATCCATCGTATATGTTCCTCCTATTGGAAGCATGGCCAAGTAAATATTTTTTAATGCTTTCATTTCAGGGATAAGATCCGTGTCTCCTGCATGGTAAAGTGTTTTATTGTTAATTGTGATCAAGTATCCAACTCCAAAACCCTTTGGATGAAAGGGAATTCCAGGTGATCTAAATCGCTTAACATTATATGCTGAGACTGCTTGGATAAGTATGTCGTTAAAGTTGATTTTATCTCCTTCTTGGATAACTTTAATATTACTAATCATGGTTAAACATGGTTTAGGACCTAAAATCAACGTATCCTCCTTTTGGATTGCCTTTATTTTTAATGAGTTACAATGATCTCGATGTGAATGCGTTATTAGAATTAAATCTGCTTTTTCAGTATATTCTCCTGCATATGGATCTATATAAATAACTTTATTATCAACCTTTATTTGGAAACTCGCATGACCTAGATATTTTAACTTTATTTTCACCATAATCTCACTATCTAATTTATATTATTTTTCCTAGAATAATTTAACGTTTTATTATAAACTCCTTATAAGTGCTTAGGAGTTAAAGTTTTAGATTTAATTTGATGCAAAAATAAATAATACCCTTTCATCTATTAGCATTAAAATGACCTCGATTGGAGGTGATTGCTGTGAATGAAAACTTAACAGCCTTTGTGACTTCATTTGCACTAGTTACCTTAGCTGAACTTGGAGATAAGACTCAAATTATCACGATATTGCTTGCCTCCAAGTTCAGATTTCTTCCAGTATTTATTGGTAGTTTAACTGGTTTTATTGTAGTAAATTTGATTTGCTTTGTCTTGGGCTACTGGGCAAGTTTTTCTATACCCTATTTTTGGGCAAGAATTAGTGCAGCTTTACTTTTCATTACCTTTGGTTTACTCATGCTAAAAAATAAAGATAGTATGGGAAATATTAATCTTAAAAGTAGAGGACAAACACTTATTACTTCTTTTATATTGGTTTCTTCAATGGAGATGGCTGATAAAACCAACTTGTCTGTCTTAGCCCTTGCTTTGGCAAGTAATTCGCCCTTAATGACTCTTATGGGCGTTGTTTTATCTGCATTTTTTATGATGAGTGTAAGTGTTATTGTCGGGTCTAAGCTTCATAGGTTTTTAAAAATAAGACATATAAATATTGTATCGTCAATATCATTTATTCTAGCAGGCATATACATTCTGATAGAAGTTTTAGCTGTTAATTGATTACAACGTTTAAAGATTACAATTACAGTTAACCCAAAATGACTTTGATAAAAATGAATTCCTTTTCTGAATAACTAACTTAAATTTTGTGGCTTATATATTGTCAAGTCATAATAGTACTACTCTAGATAATTTTACGTGATATTACGGTAATATACTTTTTACAAAAATTTACTTTGCAAAAAACTTTGCAAAATTACGTTAAATTACGGTAATGTATTACATCAACAAATAAGCTTTCTCCAAGCTTTTTAGACGAAAATAAGCTTTCTCCTAGCTTCTTTTTTATTTACATTTGTAAAGGTGTAAACATGCAAAGTAATTTTGTATACGCTTTATATTACGGTAATATGGTTTTTTGTTTACACAAGACTATCTAGCTATCTATTTAAATAATAATATATTAGGTTTGTTTTTGTTTCTGCATACTTTGAATATAAAACATTATTGCATCTTCAACCAATTGAGCTATTGATCTATACTTTCTATAACCATATTGTGAATTAATTTCATCCATATATTGCTTAAGTTTATTATATATTTCTTCAGTTATGGTTACGCTTTTGAATTTTTTAGGTGGCATTACTTTCACCTACCTCTCTACTACTACCACCACCATTTTATATCATGTGTAAAATATTTATACATTACGGTAATGTAAATTACATTACCGCAATATTTATTAAGTTTTTTACCGTAAATTACTATGGTGTAAAATCATGCCACCAAAAAACTATAAAAGCTTAAGCTTAAAGAAAGAATATTATGATAAGTTAGTAGAAATTGCAAACAAATATAATAAGACATTAGCTGATACTATTGTTCTTTTGATTGATCTATATTACAAAAATATAAAAGGTGAAAGTCATGAGTAAAATTATAAGTTTTAGAACTAACCAACAAATATATGAGCAAATAACAAAATTTTGCAACAAACATAATATGACAATTAAAGAATTTATGCACAACGCAATAGATCTTTACCTAAAAAATCCTAATACCGAAAAAATAATCACACCTAAATTATTGATTGCAAAATTTGAAAGTAAATGTTTCAAATGTAGTGGATCTATAAAAATTGGTGAAGCTTTCATTTACGTTGATAAAGGTAAATACTTATGCTTAGACTGTTATACAAACGCTTTTTCAGACAAATCATTAGTGGCTAAATATATTCAGATTAGAAAATTACAAAAAATAAAAACCACTTTAGAAAAACAATGTAAACAATTAGCTGACATAATTATTGATACACAATATATAAATGAATATAGAGAACTCATGAAAAAATTCAATAAAATATTAAATGACTTAAACGATTATTTCAATACATTTAGAGAACCGATAATCAAACATGTTTTAGTAAAATTAAATGATGCATATAATGATCTAACAGAACTAAAAAATGCATTAAATATCGCAATTAGTTCAAAAATCAAAATTAAACTAAAAAGGTGAGATTATGAATGAATTATACGTTTTTCAAAAGGCATTAAGAGAAACTTATAAGAAAACTAAATACTTATTAAGAATAACTAACAGTATTTTCAAAAATTATTGTATTGGTTGTGAATTTATTTGTGATGAAACATGTAAGTATTATCACATAAAAAATGCTCTACAAAAACTTGAAGAATACAAAGAAACCCTATATCATCTACTTTACTCAAACCAATTACAATTAAAAATAAAATAAGGTGATAATTATGTCTAAAACTGATTTGTTAATATTAAAACAACATTATACTAATATAATAAAAGATACAAAACTACTGCTACTTTACTCGCAACTATTAAGCACAACACCAGAAGATGCGTATTACCATATTAAACATATTCTACAAAAAATTGAAGAAAAATTAGGTGAAGAAAATGATGGAATTTGAATTAAAACTAAAAGATTACGAAATAAAAATTAAACTAAAAAACTCATCAATTACAGCAATTGATAATCTACTTAATGATCTAACGAAAATTATTAAATTCTATGAACAAATTAGAGAAGCTAAATTGTTATGTATGGATGATGAAACATGTTCATGTTCTTAGCAATATATGTTATTTTATTATTTTCTTTGACATTTTCAATTCTGTTTTGTTTTAACTTTTTTAATTCTTTTTCAATTAGCTTCATTATAATTAATTTCATTTATGTGTTTTTGTTAATAATTTTAACTTTTATTTTCCTAATTCTTTTGATATTGCATTATTTGTTTCATCAAAACAATGTTTTTTGCAAAATTTACTTTGCAAAAAGGTAAAAGTTTATATATTACCGTAAAATAAAGTAATATGAAAAATCTAAGGGGGTGAATAGTGTGGAAATTCCTAAAATTTTGATTGAATATGTTGAAAACAAGGTTAAAAATGGTAGAGGTAGAAAACATTTTCTTAGGATAATGAAAGAGCAAAATAGAGATCCATTAGAAGTAACAATAGATATTTTACAAAGTATATGGCTTAATGGAAAAACACCTTATGATTTGGCTAAAAAGTATAATGCTGATTACTATCAGATTTATAGGGTTGTAAAAGATTTAGAGCGATATAAAGATGATTTAAAGCAATTTTTAATGGAATTTAAACCTAAAAAAGTGTTCTATAATAAGGAGATGGATTATAGTGATTATGAAACCGTTAATAAGTTTATAATGTATGCTAAAGCTCAAGGTCTTTTGTCATATAAAGAAAGATTAAAGTATGCCAAAAAGGTTTGGTTATTCCTTAACCGTAAAGATCCTAAAAATTGGACTTTGGAAGATTGTTGGAAATTTTTAGGTTCAATAAAAAGTTTAAGTCTAAAACAACAATATTGTATAGCAATTAGATCAATAGCACCACATTTAAAACAAGATCTAAGAGTAAAGTGGACAAAGAGCGTAAAAGTAATAGAGTTATTCGCTGAAGATATAAAGAAAATATTAGACTACCTCTATACTAATAATATGCATAAACATGCTTTAGTTTTAAAATTACATATTACGTTAGGTTGTAGAGAAGGATCAAAAAGAAAAAGTGGCTTTCTCTCTATTACTTGGGATAAAATAGACTTTAAACGTGGTGTAGTAACTGAAATATATGAAAGCAAAGTAAAAGGTGGTATTACATGGAAAAATGCACCATTAAACTGGATATGGAAAGACTTAGTTAAAGAATTATATGCTTACTATCAACAAAATAACAAAAACTCTAAATGGATAGTTAAAAATTATCGTGAACTTTCAATGATTTATAAAGAAATAAGAAATGTATGTAAAGAAATGTCTTACTTTAAAAATGATCCCTTCAAACTAAAACAACTAATGATGCTTTCACCACATTGTGCTAGAAAAATCCATGTGAATATTGCATGGGAATTAGATATACCACTAGAAATATGTGCTGGACAAGTTTTCGGTAATGAAGGGAGATGCATAATAGGTGTAGGATGGACGGATCTAAACACATTGAGAAAACACTATCTAACTCTAAGTCAAAGAAAAATAAACAAAATCCTAAACAAAGCAAGAGAACTGGCCGATAAAATATTTTATTAATTTTTTACCGTAAAATATAGTAATTTTTATATATGTAAATTATTTTTTATATAATTGTTGATGTGAGAAACGATTTTTAGATGAGTCTCACATCATGATAAGAAAGGAGGACTAAAATAATGAGTGTTGATTTATCTCAGGTTACTGATTTAATTACTCAGCTATTACCACTTATAGTCACAATTGCAGTTCTCGGTATGTTGTTTAGATTAATAAAGAAATTAGGTGATCTCGGTAGAATGTAAGTAATTTCAGTAAAAAGGTGATAAAAATGAAAAGCAAATCTAAAATATTTATACTAGCTATTTTACTAGTGTTTCTAGCAATAAAAATTGTATATTGTTCAGATAATGTTTATTATTTAAACGATGATCTTAAACAACCCCAAGTAATTATTATTGCAGATGGTAATGCTATTGTAGAGCAAAGGCCTAACTATGTTTTTATTAAATGTATTGGTCAAGGATTCTATGAAGTAAAGCTTTATGATAGCTTAGTTTGGATTCCAACAAATAAATGGATTACATATATATTTACTCCGACAACCTTATCATCAGCTCAATGGTTTTCAATTCAAATTCAGCATAATACTGATGATACGAAAAAATCAGTTTTTAAATTTGATCCTTGGAATAACAAAATATGTTTAATGAAAGAAAATGGGACTTCATCAATTGAACTATGGTCTCAACAGATTAATAAAGCTAATTTTGATCATATTGTTGGCATTGCTATTAATATTCAACAGCAAACAAAATTAGGAATATTATTTGAAAATGGAACAATGCTAACTTATGATACTGGAACAAATAGTTTTTATGAAACTGGTGTTGGAGTTAAGTTTAATGGTGGTGGTGATGTTTATACATATATACAATTGAAGATAAAAGCACTAGTTATATCTGATGATTTAAATTATGCTTTAAATATAGCAAAACAACACATGACGATAGAAAGCTTTACTAATGTATTTAACATAATATTAACATTGGCTGTTTTAATTACTATCATAGGTATATTTAAGAGACTTGCGAAGTGAAAATAATGAAACGTATTCTTCTTTTTCTTTTTTCAATTATTTTCGTCTTATCAGTTTATAATTATATATCGATTTCAGATATACAGATTTCAAATGATAGTAATTTTTATGAACTAAATACTTGGGAAATAGGTTTTTATAATGTTAATTATTCTTGCAGTAAAAAATTTTATTACAATGGATCATGGGTTTTAACTGTAGTTGATGATGTTTCTGATGATAAGTTGGGATGGGGATTTATTCATCAAGGAAAGCAACCACATGGTTGGGGTTTATATGCTCCATTTGAACCACCACTTAAAAATGAAGTATTGATTAATCCTAATGATGATTTTATATTATTGCTTAAAATTAAGATAAAAAGAAGTAATATCGAGTGGTTAAATGGATCTTTGCCAGATTGGATGATAAGAGAGGGGCATATAGGTCATGTTCAAATTGGATTGGCATTATTCTTTGAAGTTGAAGATAAGAACTATTCAGCTCCAACAAATGATACTAATTTCCAATTTGAAGTAACATTCTTAAGGACTCGGCTAACTAAGAATAATGAAATTGTTTATTTAGGAGATCAATTGAGATTTAGAACACCAGAATATGATAATGATACACATAATCTATTTAGTATTAAGCAGATAATGAGTAATGTATGGATAGAATATGAAATAAACTTAACACCATATCTTAAAAAAGCATGGATATCATGTAAAGGGTTATTCCCAAATACAGAAAAAATAAAGTTGAAATGGATAAACTTTTATATAGAGGTTTTAAATGCAAAAATAACAGTTGAAGTGGATTATATTAGCATAATTTATAGGGAAAGTATTTTCTCAAATACTTTTATATCAAAAATATTCACAATAATTATTGCTTTTACAATTATGCTATTTATACTTGATATTATCGTAATATAAAGGAAAATACGGTAGAATTTATATATTATTTTCTCTAACTAGATTTCGGGGTGAATATATGGCTAGACCAATTTCACATCCTGGAAAAACATATTATCCACAATGGCATGATCCATTCTTTGAACAACCACTATGCCCAGATGGATACTGGAAAGAAATGATTGGAGGAGCATATGACGAAGGGTATGTAAAAAGAGTTTTCTATGGAGGAGAATGGGCTTATGAATGTTATATAAAAACGAATACTGGAAAATATGCTGGAGCATCACCACTACAAGGACTGATGAATGGTGGATCACCAAAGGGCTGTAAGTATCCAAATGACTTCTATGGGAAATCATATGATGGGGATATTATAAATGGAGAGGCAATAGTTTATTATGCAGATGTTAGTTCTTTATACTTAAATCTTGATATTATGATAGGAATTTACAATTCATGGTTTGGAATAAGTTGGGAATGTCCAATGAATTTGGGTGGCGTTCCTAGAAATATAGTTGGTCTTGTATTAATGGGGTGGCTATGTAAATGTTTCAATGATTATGAAGGAGATCCAAATGCACCAGATGTATTCGTAACAATTGAACCACAATTTTTCAGCAAGGATGTTCATGATAATACCGCTTTTTCAGAATCACTTCTTTGTTCAAGCTATGGAGATGCAAGTTACCATAGAATTGTTCCATGTCCACCTAAATCTAATTGGCAAAGTGGAGAACGATTAAAATTCTCTATCAATCTAGCTTACCTAATTAAAAATGACATATTTCTATATGATTGGAGAAATGCTAAAAATATGTGTCCTTATTATAGTAAACCAACACCTTCATGTTTAACCAATGATCAAACGCCACATATAATAGATTTAGTTGATCACATACATATATATGCAGTTTATCCTTATGTTGAAGCTTGTTGTGGTGAAACACAAGCATACTTCTTTGAAGTAAGCATTACAGAGTCACCAAAATATTCGGTAGTTTATCCATAAAGTTTATTTCTATCTTTTTTATTCATGTTTTTGATGAAGTGGAAGTATTGGAAGATTGATTTAGCGATTTTACTGTTATTTATTTATTCTATTCTAGCTTATCACCCATATGCAATTGTTTGGAGACTGGGCTTTTTTGAAATGCTTGCATTACTATTAATACCATTTGCTAGTTGGATTGGAACGCTTACATGGGCAATAATCCTAATAATTTATCGCATACATTTAATGGAAAAGGAGAGAAATAAAATTTGAAAACCTAATACTTCCTTTCTTTGAACTTATAACGTTTATAATATTGCCTTGTGACAATAAACACTATCGAACCTATAACAGAGCTTAAGATATTTCCATCTATTTTCATTGTTAAAAGATTTACAATTTCAAGTATTGTAATAGATATAATCGCAATTATATAAATTAATGTTTCATCCTTTTTCATCATATTCTAATGAAAAATCCAACTTATTATATTTTACGGTATAATATGGTAATTTTTAAATATTAAGTATTGCACACTTTATACTTGGTGTTTAGTATGTTTATTCGTATTGTTTATGATGATGGATCAATTAGGGAGTTTAAGGCTAATTCTATTTTTAGTCTAATCCCTAAGTTGATGTTTGCTAGAGGTTCAAAAAAGCGAGTTCTTAAAATTGTTACTGATAATTTAGATCTTTACATGTTTCTTTCAATTAAGAGGGATAAGGGTGAGATTGGATGCGATATAGAGCTTTCACATTCATAATTTTACTTTTATTGTTGTTTATACCGCAATGTTTTGCTTTTGATGTAATTAGTAATAATTACAAGGATATTTCAGTTTGGGATAATGGATTTTGGCTTAGATATGAAGGTAATAATGAGTGTATAGCTGAATTTCATAAAAGTTACGATAGAGCGGGTAGAATTACATTTAAATTTATTGTTGAAGATGCCTATGTAGATTTATGGACTACTTTTAATGTTATTGTTACAATTAAATTAAATTATAGTTATTTTAACACAACTTTCTATCAATGCTCATTTAATTTTACTTTAGATTTCTATAATTGGATTGGATTAACATTTCCTTTAGTGTTTACTGACTATGAAGGTGTAACTTATACGTGTGGTAGTAATCTTGAGACAACCACAATAGTATATAATGAAAGATATTCTGTTGGTGCTGATTACAAATATTATCTTAAAATACTTATTGGTAATGAACTTGATGGGATCTTTAAGTTGGAAAGTGGGATTGATTATTGGGGTATTTATGATGTTTGGATTACTGTTAAAACTGTTAGAACAAGTGGATTTGGTAATTTATATCTAAGCTTAAGATGTGAAGAAACATATGTGGGTGGTAGTGTTTCTGAGGGCGTAATTACTGAGAGAGATCCATTAGATATACTTGTCCAATGGTTCATTAACATCCCAAATAGGATTGGAGATCAATTAAGACGTATGGGATTTGGTTGGGTTATTGATTTCTTTAGTGCTATTGGTCAAATTGCTAGTGCAATGGTTGGCTTTATTATTTCTCTTTCACCTTTCATTACAACTATTTTTGCTTTATATTTAATGGGTATTGTTTTCCAATGTATTGAAGAAGGTTCAATAGATCCTATTTTTAATTTAGCTTTGAAGATCTATCATGTTTTGAGTAGCATTGTAACTGCAATAATGGAGTTGATCCCATTATGATAAGCTTTTTATTGTTAATTGAAATTCTAATAATAATTTTTGGATTAACTATAATTGCTATTTTTAAGCTTAGAGAATTTGATTTCTCATTGAAGAGAAAAGTATATGTGATACATCCATTGAAATCAGCTATTAAAATTTGTAAAGCAAAAATAGATGAACATGGTTTAATTAAATGTAAACATTATTCATGGAATTTAACTAAAGATAAGGAAAAACTGAAAAACATTAAGATCTATAAAGGTAAACCATGTTTTGTTTTCCTAGATGAAAATGGTTTAATTGATGTTCATAAAAACATTGATGAAATCTTTGAATTAGCTGAAAGCAATTTAATTAAAAATTTAACTACAATTAAACTAAGCAAAAATGAGATTTTAATGTATATTTGTGTTGGTGGCTTCATTACCTTTCTAATATTAGCTTTCTTAAAAGCTATTTTTAAGGTGAGCATCATATGAGTGAAGATGTATTCAAAAGTGTAAAAAGAGCTATTGATTTACTTTCAACTGAAAGTAAAGATGCTGATTTATTTAAGTTAAGTGATTTAAACGATATGGATATCATTAAAATTTCAAATTGTGTTGCAATCAATGAATATTTACAAAATAAATATGATAGGAAATTTAATAGTTTAGATATATTTGTCAATGCATTTTTAAGACTAAGAATTAGTCGATACCGTCAAGGACGAAAAGAAACAATTGAAATAGTTAAGGGAGCTAAACCACAAATTCGACTATCACAATTACTTAAACCAATAAGAAAAATAAGATCTGGGCGATATGAGGAAAGAGAAAATGAGTTTAAAAATATATAAAGTTAAAATTTTAAGTAGTAAACCTAAATGTCCTTTAAGTTATATTTGTCCATTCGTCTATATTAATTGTAGATCTATTTGTGAAAAATATCGTAAATACATAAGAAAACTTTATGGTGATCAAAATGCTAGAACTAACTAGATTAATTAAAAAGGCACAAAAAGAAAATGGAATTATAAGCATATTTGTGTTTGGCGATAGTCAAGAAGGTAAAACTAGTTATGCTCTTCATACTATGAGAGAGCTCTATGGTAATTGGTATAGCGCTTTAGACCATTTATTTTTCAAACCTACAATTGCTTTAGCTAGAATTACCGCACACAAGCTTAGGACGGGAAAACCATTATTATGTATAACTATGGACGATGCAGGTAAAAATCTACCTAAAACTCAATGGTGGCGTCCAGATGTAGTTAAATTTAGTGCATGGTTTAACTTAGCTAGAACAGATGTTAATGGAATAATTTTAACTTCAATTACCGAGGATATCCCATCAAATATTCTTAATAAATGTAAATATAGAGCATTAGTTAAAAAATATGATAAAACTCATAGTATAGCTTACGTTTATAAAGTAGTTAGATCACCATACTTTCAATTAGCATTAAAACCCGTATTTGAAGATATTTTCCCTACACGCTACCCTAATGAAATTTATAAATTATATACTAGAATGAGAGATGAACAAACACTCGACTTAAGATTAGCCTTCATGAAAGAATTTACAAAAGACGAAAAAGAACTAGCATTATTACTTTACCATGAAGGATTAACACAAACTGAAATAGCCACCATATTAAGAAAATCACAACCAACCATATCAAGATGGCTAAAAGAACTACAAAATAAAAATATCATCTAATTTTGCAAACCAATAAATCATTAATAAAAGAGAATCGCCTTCAAGGTAATGTGAATTTTGCAAAAACCTTATTATCTAGATTAGTAGTTGTTACTTTAACTTTAAGTATTTTATTGATGTATACATACTCCAAGTTGATGAAAAGAGTGATGATATTATTTCTGGGATTGCTGCTCCAGTTATGTTGAAGTTTTTCCATGGAATTAACCATGTAGCTATTGATGCTAAAGCCATAATTATACTTAACATGCCAAACTTTAGGTCTTTTTTACTGAGAGTTAAATTTCCTCCGATTATTAGGCTTCCTATTGGATATAATATGAAGAACGCTAATGAAAAATATAAGTGTATTCGACCATAATTTTCATGGAATACACCTATTCCAATTAGTGATATTGCATCTAAAGTTAATATGTATACGCCGATTTTACATGTTAATGATTTAAATTTTAAGTTTAACCCTAAGGTAAAAATTAGCATTAATATTCCAGCTAAAATTAACCCAGTATTAAAATAAATTTGGGATAGATTCACTACTCCTAAGTCACTTAGAGCATTCTTAGTCCATGAAAACCATGGTGCATTTTGAATTGCAATGAATATGAATAGATATGCAATTATCGGTGATAAAATGCCTGATACCCGGGAAATTTCTAATAACTGCTTTCTCTTCATAATTGTTCATTAATTATATTATGATTTATAATAGTAAAAATTGTTGTTTTGAATTGATAATCTTATATAATGATGCATAGACAATTAGTTTTGGTGACTTTGATGCTGGAGCGACACTTATTAATGATTCCGGGCCCAATAATTTTCGATCCTTCTGTATTGAGGTCACTTAGTCAAGGACATTTAAGCCATATGTCTAAAAGGTTTACAGAGATTTTTGCGGAGTCTTTACGTGATCTTAGAAGCCTATTATACGTTGGCGATGAGTTTAAGCCTATAATCTTGGCTGGTTCAGGAACCCTTGCAATGGAGGCTAGTACCGCTAATTTCATTAGAAAGGGAGACAATGTACTAGTCATTTCCAATGGCGTTTTTGGAGATCGTATGGCTGAATTACTAGAGAAGTATCCTATTGAAGTTGATATACTCAAAGTTAAGAGTCCTGGTGATGTAGTAGATAATAGTTTAATTGAAAAGAAGTTGAAGGAAAAAAGATATAGCTTAGTAACTGTCACTCATGTTGACACTAGTACTGGTGTTAGACATGATATCGAGGAGTTAGGGCATATTGTGAAGGATTTTGATGCATTACTTGTTGTGGATGGCGTTTGTAGTGTTGCTGGTGAAGAAATCAGAATGAAGGATTGGAATTTAGATGTAGTCTTTACTGGAAGTCAGAAAGCTATTGGTGTCCCTGCTGGTTTAGCATTAATTTGGCTTTCACCTAGAGCATTGGAGAGGCTTAATGAAACTAAAGCTAGGTATGCACCATATTACATGGACTTTACTAGATGGATTGAGGTTATGAACTCATATGAACAATTGAAGCCTATCTATTTTGCTACGCCTGCTGTTAACTTAATTATCGGTCTACATGAAAGTTTAAAGCTGATATTTAACGAAGGTCTCGAAAATAGATTTAAGCGACATAAAGTTTTATCGGAGGCATTTAGAAAAGGTGTTCAGGGCATAGACTTAAAAATTCTAGCTAAAAATGAAGCTGTTGCTGCCTCAACTGTTACGGCAATATATTTGCCTAAAAATGTCAGTTTAAACAATTTCCGTAAAGAGATGGCTAATAGAAACATTATTATTGCCGGCGGTCTATATCCTCCAATTAAGACCAAATACTTTAGAGTAGGTCACATGGGTCCAGTTAATGCTAATGACATAATATCTACGATTGCAACTATCGAGCGATCATTAGCTAAGTTAGGATATAAAATTGAACTTGGAAGTGGAGTTTCACTAGTTCAAAATGTCCTCATTAAAAATAACTTTTAACAATAACGTATAAAAATACTTTAAATTAAATAAATGTAATTTTAATTGACTCTAAAATATAGTTACGAATACACATAACTTAAATTAAAATTATGGATACTCAAAATAGGTAAAAAAGAGGGTTTATTTTCCAGTTGCAGTAGCCTCAGCTACTGCCTTCTTTGCTTTTACATGGTCTTGATAAATCATGTATAATAAGATTAATCCACATATAACTGTCATTATCCATGCATATGAACCGGCTTCAGGTGATCCCAGTCCTGAAGCTTCCCATGGGAAGTATTTACTACCTAGAAGTAACTGGATTCTTTGAATCAATAATGACTCTCTTCCCATCACTGTATTTCCAAAGGATGCACCTAACGCAGCGAGAATTACGTATCTTCCAATTCTTGGAATGTACCCTAATCCTCCCTTCATTTCCCTTGTGAATATGAAGAATGTTAACGAAAGTATACTTCCAAATACTATTATTATTCTATTTAGTGTTGATAGTGGATCTGCCGCTATAAGTGATGACTTTATTAAAGTGTTTATTTGTCCTATGAGACTGGATCTAACTGTTGATCTCAACGCCATTCCTGTGCCATATCCAACTGCTATTGAAACAGGTATCCTATAAATCCAGAAGTATTTCTTCGAGAAGAAGAAGTAGTATCCTAGACCTATTAGTATCCAGATTAAGTAGTCATATCTTCCTTGATAGACTACTGGAATATAGCCATAATTCTTGAAATACCACAGGTCATATGATACTCCATATCCCACAGTTAATCCTACCATTAGATATTCTGCCAATCTGAATAGTGGATTTTCTCGATATAGGTAGCTTAGCACACAAAAGGTAAAGAAAACTGCCCCCCATATAGTTATTACTTCAACTATATCCACCATTTTATCCTTCCTCCCTTCTATATTTCCTCATAAAGTATGCAATGTTTCCTACGATTACTGCTATGACTAAAAGATAGTGTACAGCTGATTGTGCATTTAATGCAGCAGTTGCACCTGTTAGCCCTATTTCTCCAAGTAGCATTTCATATTCTGCTGCTCCTCTTAGACTTACTATTACTCCGACGTAACCAATTTCACCAGCTTTACCAGCTTCATAGAATGGCATGAAACCTGGCGCTGAAACTGCAGGTGAACCCACAATGAATTTGTGGAATTCAGGATTTTGAGTAGCCCAGTATTGTAGATATGTTCCTGGACCTGGACTTCCCGCTGCGAAGGATATTATTACAGCTGCATGTTTAATGCCATCGAACTTCTGTATTAATGGAAGCTCAGTTACTGGATTTCCATAAAAGTCTTCAGAAAAGTTTTCTATTATGCTGTCGTACATGGCTACTATTAATGCAGTTGTAGCCAGTCTTCCTAGATTCACTATATGTTTACCATATTCCTTTGTTATTATTTGTGTTGGATTTTCAGGGTCATAGCCTGTTTTATCTATTGTTCTCCATATTTGATCAGCCATTATTGGACCGTCACCCCACATTCCAAGCAAAATTACATACAGTGGTCTTTTAATGACATGTCTCATCACTGCTATTGCTTGAGGATGTAATTCTGGATTTGCACCACTATAATCAAAAGATAAAACTACTAAACTTCCTGGAGGTAGGTTTTCTATGGTTTCAAATGCATCTTTAGTGTATGGAGTTATTGCTAAGGGTGATGGCATTGGAATAAGTATTGGTATAGCGATCACAATGAACACGAGTAAATAGATCCATCTTGGATCTAATTCCTCTAAATATTTAATCCATGACACTTCACTCGCCTCCTGCAAGAGTAGGACGTCTTTCATATGCAAAGATAACTCGTACACCATATGCTAGTCCACCAATTGCAGCACCAAGAATTATTCCCCTCCTTCCTGCAACATTGGGTACATCCATTAACCAGTTTTTAATTGATTCAAACCCCGGCCATACTGCTGCATTTACAGGTGCCTGACCCATAACTACTAAGATTCCCGCCGCTAGTAATATTAATGAATCAATATTCCTTGCTCTAAACGCACGGTATCCAGCAGATATTATGAAGAATCCTAGTAAAGCGAACATCATTATGTTTATTATAGCCATTACCTTCCAGTATAACACACTCCATATTGGATATAGAGCATTGTAGACTGCTTTTGGTATAACTTCTCCTTTTGGATCTATAGCATATCGCCCACCTAATGTACTTATTATTGCCATCAATGGAATTAATATTAATACAAGTACGCTAAATTCCCAATAAGGTCTTCTTCTTGAAACATTCCTGTAATGGATTCTAAAGATGTTTATGGCACCTATTCCAATTGCAATTGAATACATGGCATTGAAATATCTTAACATTTCTTTTTCTAGGAACCGTGAAAGACTGAAGTCCCCTATTCTTATGTCTACATACCATTCGAATGCATAGAGTAGCCCGAATATGAATGCCAATAATAGTGGTATTGATCTCCTATAATCGGAGAGGGATATACCCATATATATTCCCCCCTACTTAGATAACAATTCAATTATGATCTTGCTTCCAGCTGTTATTGCTAGTGCGCCTATTAGAGTGATAGCTATGACAAATAGTTTGCCTAGGTCATGTGCATATAAGACTCCAAGGATTTTCGGATCCTTTGTAACATAGGCGGCAGCAGCATACAATTCTTCACCAATTAATACGTAGTCACATGCTGCTATGAAGAAGGGTAACTGAACAGTTGCAGTGGTTCCTGCAATTTGTATTGCTCCAATTCTATATCCGCTCTCAGCCAATTCTAGTGATTCTGCATAGAAATATCCCATGTAAAAGTTTGCAGCTGGTCTTTCTCTTTGAAAGATTCCTAGACATCCAGCTGTAAAACCAAATTGCCAAGGTGAAATATATCTAACCATTTCTGGTGAAAACTGGTCTGGTTTCCCTTCGGACATATATGCCTGCTTAACAATTCCTTCAGTTACTTGGTATACTAGCCAGTTTCTATTGGCAACTATTATTGGTACATTATATCTTGCAGTTAGCTTTGCTACGTGACTTAGAATTGATAACGCTGATAAAGTTGCTAAAGATCGTATACTGTGCATTCCAGGAGTGAAGAAGACTGGCTTCCCCATTTCTGTCGCTCGTCCCACTGCTTCTTCAAATGCATCTACCGCTGGAATCTTTCTTACTGTAATCTTTTCTGGCGCTCTTTTTGCCCTTTCTAGAGCGAAAATTGTTAGAACTGCAATAATTAACAGCACTACTCCCTGAGCCACTCGCCCTTCCCTTAAAATTACTTCAGACATTTCAAGCCAATGCATTTTGCGTCCTCCAAAAATGAAAAATTTAACTATAGGCTTAAATTATCTTTTTTGGGAAAAAATATATCTTTTACTTTTTTCTAAGTTAGTCTTTGAAAAGTATGCAAAATATTTTATAAATAAAAATTGATGATTTGATTTATTTTTGACATATGTCAACGTATGGCCTTTTCTCATACTTTAATATTTCCAGATATCCATATTCTTCAAGTAACCTGAATATTTCCTCTTTGCTTTTATGTTTAACTGGAATTTCAGGGGTATTAGCGAGTCTAAGTATTAATCTTGAAACTACCATTGCTGCTTCTTGCATATCTCTCAAATCTAGCTTGTCTACTGTATCTGCTTCCGTATGTCCAAATCCTCTTCCACTTGTAAATTCCTTGAAAGCTTTTCCACCTACAAGTGTTCCTGAAGGTACGCCCTCCAACACGAAGGGGAAATAGTCTGAATACATTCCCAGTCTATCAGCAATTGGAATTGGATAGTTCATATCCTTAACTAGATTTTTTAGAAAGGATATCATTTCAGGGAACCCTTGAAGCATTACTCCAGGTCTAGCTGCTCTTCCTGCTCCATCTAAGTTTAACATGAATTTTATATTTTTAATAATTTGCCTATGTTGCTTTACATATTCATGACTTCCAATTAACCCTATCTCCTCAGCTGAGAAACATATGAATCTTACTGTTCTTTTAAGTGAGTTTTTATGTTTAGCTAGAACCCTTGCTACTTCCATTACTATACATGTCCCAGCTGCATCATCCATTGCCCCTTGACTAATATCATGACCATCAAAGTGTGCTCCTACAATTATTATTTCATCAGGCTTTTCTGTTCCCTTTATTTCAGCAACTACATTCCATGATTTCATTTTAGTTGTGACATGCTTTGTCTTTATTCTTACATTGACTTTTCCTCTCTTCATTAATCTCTTAATGTATTCTCCATCCTCTTTGCTTATTCCTAATGCTGGTATTTCTGCCTCCATATTGAATCTCGCACTACCTGTTGGTGCAAGTAGACCTGGATAGTGATTCATGAATAGGAAGCCTATAGCGCCTGCTTCAACTGCTCTACCATATTTCTCTACTCTGTGAATCCATCTTCTAAAGTATGGTGGAGAAAAACTCGTAGCCAAAACTATTTTTCCAGAAATTTTTTCTTTCTCTCTTTTAAAATCCTCTGGTAACCCATGACCTAGATCTATTACTTCTCCTTCAATTCCTTCTTCAGGAGTGCTTGGACAATAGGGTAGGGCGATTGCCTTAATTTTCTTTCTAACTGGTGATGTTATATATAGTTCCGTTTTTCCTCTAATCCATCCATTATACTCATATTCCTCTAGGTGTGGATCGTCCAGATTATACTCTTTAAATTTTCTTAATATGAATTGTACCGCCCTTCTTTCGCTTTCTGTTCCTGCAAATCTACTTCCAAACTCGTCGCATAATATTGTTAAGTTTTCAAGGGTTTCTCTGCTTGTTAAAATTTCTCCTATAATATTCCTTTCAACTTCAATTAAATTCAATTTTTCACCTCTAGACTTACAGACTATATTTTTTATTTATGATTTAAGAGTTTTGAATCGAATGTTTCATTATATAATACATAGAATTAGATAGTATGTTGATGAAGCCCCATTGGTTATGCATATTGAGGTGTTAAATTGAAGCTTCGTGAAATTTTAATATTAGTAGTCTTGTTTATAGTTCAGTTTATGGGTCCTTTTAGTGGGAATATGATAATGCCAATGTTTAGTGCTCTTAAAAATGATTTTCAAGTTGAAATTTTCATGCTAAGTTTGTCAATTACATTGTATATGATTCCATTCAGTATATTGCAGTTGTTCGCCGGTTTTATAAGTGACTTGTTTCTAGGTAAGAAGACGACTATGAGTATTGGCTTGGCAGTATATTGCTTTGGAACTTTTCTAGTCAGTTTGTCAAATAATATTTGGACTTTTATTGCTTCAAGGTTAATTCAAGGTGTGGGTAATGCTCTTATTTCTCCTATTTTAATGGCTACTATTGGTGATATTTATTCAAAGGATATTCGAGGAAGGATAATGGGGTTAATGTCTGTATCTGTTACTCTGGGAGGATCCTTCGGTCCATTGGCTGGAGGATTTTTCGCTTCAATTAATTGGCGTTTAGGATATTTTCTATTGGCTTTCATTTCTGGTTCATGTCTACTCTTCCTTCAAATATTACTTCCTAAGACCTCTAAGTCTGGTAAAGGAGCAAGAGTAATGCTTAATCAAGTTAAAAGCATTATTTCTAATTTAAATGTGGTTTTATTATGTATACTAGGATTCATATTATTTCTTTCTAGAGTTTCCTTTTACACTTACTTTTCAGATTATCTTTCCATACCCCCATTCAACTTGAATAGTGAAGTTATTGGAATGTTCTTATCAACTGCTGGAGTTGGCGGTATGATTTCAGGCGTTATAACAGGTTACTTGACAGATAAAATTGGTAGGCGAATTACAAGTATCGTCGGTTTTATTTTCCATATTTTAATGTTGAGCTTATTTTTCACACCATTCTGGTACGAAAGTGTGTTATTGATTATGTTTTTGATGGGCTTTGCCTCCACCATGGCGTTTACACCTATAAATACAATGGTAATTGAGGTAAGCCCTAAGAATCGTGGAATTATTACTTCTATTTATGGTTTTGTAAGATTCCTTGGCTATGCATCTGCACCAATAATTGCTTATCCATTATACAGATATGCACTTTTAAATGGTGTCTTAATTTTAAGTGTATCTGTATTATTACTAGGTTTAATTTTACTAGTTTTATTTGAGGATTGATTTCACTATGTATCTTTGATAAATTGAATTAAATTTTCAAGAAATATTTCGTTGTCACTGATATCTTTAAATGGATCTAATAGAAATGTTAGGTCACCGATAGCAATTACATTGTCATTTGCAACTATTGGTGAATAAGTATCCATAACATCTGTTAATGATAGAAATGCCGTATTAAATGTGTTTGCCAGTTTCACTTTTCCTCCATATACATGTGCTGCTGTAAATAATGTTAATTCCTTAACATTTGAAAGGAGAGGATGATGCACAAACTTTCTAATAACTATGTTTCTATATACTCCATAATTGTTTTCTAGATCGTAAAGATATCCGTCTGAGAAGTATATACCAAATTCTTGAGCTAAACCATTAATATACCATGATGAAACTCTTGATGGATCATAGATCATTATCAATTTACCCCCTAGACTTACATACTCTTTAATCGTAATTACTTCATCTGGATTAAAGCTTATACTTGGACATATTATTATTAATGCTTTAGGTTTTCCAATAGACATTAATTCCTGTAGTGTATTGATATCTCCAAATACTATTTTCAAGTTATTTTCAATCATTTTACCCCATAATGTACCTAGAATTTCATACGTGAATAGATTTCCATGTGAAATATCTATGAATACTAGATTTTCAGTTGTAACATTATATGTTCCAGGTAAACTTGCATTAAATATTTCAGATGAATCATAGTTGGTTTTATATCCAATGAAGCTGTAAGCCTTTACATAGTATGGTGAAATATAATAGAGTCCTAAGGGTTCAGGCTGTATTTTTTCTAATTGTTCTATTGAGATTAATTCTCCTTTTATCCACATAGATTGACCTAACAATAATGAGCTATTAGTCCAGATAAGCTTCGTTAAATCTAGAATTCTGTATCTTTTCACTCCTGCTAATTCAGCTATTCTACTAATTGCATCTAAAAATGACCCATACCCATCTATTAAACCCATTTGAAGTGCATCATTACCCAAATATAGTTTTCCTAGAGAGATTTCCTCTACAGTTGTGTTTAATCTATTTCCTCTCCCTTTAATTACTGCTCCAATAAAATTGCTCATCGCCTTCTTAGCTATGAAGGGAACTTCTTTAAGTGATAAACCCGTATGCTTGTATGGTCCAGTTTCAATTATAGCTTCAGAGGGTATAACTAGGAGTGGTTGTCTCATTATAAGTCCAATATTTCCTATAAAAGTTGTAGGTATAGAGTATATTTCTCTTGCTGCTAGACAGACATAATATCCACCTGAAGCTGCTATACCTTCAATTACTGCAATAACTGGCTTCTTTGAGTTAAGTTTTTCAAGTGCATTATATACATCTTCAACTATTGTTGCATATCCTCCAGGAGAATCTACACGTAATACTAATCCAACTATTGAATCATTCCTATATGCATACAAAATTGAATTAACATATAACTCCTTTTCAGCATCACTAATCATATAGCCGTAAATTTTAATAACTCCAATTATTGGTTCCACTGCTACTGGCGGCTTAACTAAATACGGTATTTTTACGAAAAGGTAGTATCCAGCTGCTAGTCCTGCTGAAAAAACAATAATACATAAGGCTAAAATTTTAACCCAACTTGAAGAACTCCCTTTTGATGAAAAAATAGTCAATCATATGCCTCCAAGATTTTTCAAGTACTATATTTTATTGATTGTAATTTTAATGTTTCCAAAGGATAATCTAACGTGTAACTTATATTTCATTAACTTATTTATACTCTATTATGGCAATTTTAATGCGGTGCATCTATTATGCCAAATCTAAATGATATTTTCAAATTTATTGACGAACATCTTAATGAACACATCCAGAAAATCCAGAGCTACTTAAAACAACCATCAGTTTCAGATGAAGGTTTAGGCATACATGAATGTGCAGAATTAACTGCAAAGTTTATTGAGGATCTAGGAGGAGAAGTTGAAGTCATTCCTTCTCCTATAAAGTATGAGGAGCATCCTGGATGGCCATTAGTTTATGGCTGGCTAGATAGTGAAGCTGAAAAAACTCTTCTAGTTTATGGAATGTATGATACACAGCCAGTAGAAGAGGAGAAGTGGAGCTATCCTCCATTCGGTGCAGAGATCCATGAAGTATCGCCTTTTGGTAAATGTATTATTGCAAGGGGCGCAGTAAATACAAAGGGTCCCTTAAGGGCGATGTTTAATGCCTTTGAATCCATAATTGCAGTTAGAGACAGATTGCCCGTAAACATTATTTTCTTAATCGAAGGCGAAGAAGAAATTGGAAGTTTAACTCTAATCGACTATGTCAAAAAGAATAAAGAGAAGTTTAAAGGTGTTAATGCAGTATGGATGGCTGGAGCTAGACAAGATCGAAGAGGGAGAGTTAGAATAAGCTTAGGCAACAAAGGGATTATAACTTTTGATATGATCTGTAAAGGTGGAGATTGGGGTGGTCCTGTTGGAAGAAATCTTCATTCAAGTAATGAGGCTTGGGTTGAAAGTCCTGTTTGGAGATTGATTCAATGCTTAGCGTCTATGCGGGATAGAAAAAGTAGAATTGTTATAGATGGTTTTTATGATGGTGTAACTGCACCTACACTTGAAGAAGAGGACTTGATAAATAAACTACTGGAAACATTTAATGAAGAAGTGTTAAAAGAGGAGTTAAGTGTCAAGCGATTTAAATACAACTTAAAGGGTAAAGATTTAATTTTACAATACTTATATCAGCCAACACTCAATATTATGGGATTCTTTTCAGGATATGTTGGACCTGGAACTAAAACCATAATTCCATGCGAAGCAAGAGCAAAAATAGATATTAGACTACATCCAGATCAAGATCCAGAAAAAATCTGGAGTTGTATTAAAAAACACTTGATTGAAAATGGCTTTGAAGACATTGAATTAAAGCTACATGACGCATCTCCTGGATCTAAAACTTCTCCAAATGCATTCATTGTTAAAGCTATGATAAAGACGTATGATGAATATGGAGTGGAAAAACAGATATGGCCATTTAGTGGAGGTTTTGCACCCACCTTCATTTTCACTAGAATCCTAGGTGTTCCATTTATTTCTGGAGGTATTGGTCATGGTGGAAGAGCTCATGCACCTAATGAATACCTAGTAGTAGATAGGATTGGTCCAATTTACGGTATATCTGATATGGAAAAATTCTATGTAAAATTTCTATATAATTACGCTGAAATGTAATTTACCTATATCCCAACCCTTATATTACCTTTAACTTAATTAGTTACCTCGTGGTGATTCATGATGGATGTTCTAGATGTTATAATGAAAAGACGTACTATCCGTAAATTTAAATCTAAACTAGTACCAGAAGAAATAGTTTTACAGATAGTTAAAGCTGGTCAAAGAGCCCCTTCAGCATGCTCCCTCCAAACATATTCCATAATTTGGGTTAAGGATGAAGAAAAACGAAAAGCATTATGGGAAGCATGTGGTAGGCAACCATTTATACTTGAAGCTCCAGTAACCCTAACTATATGTGCAGATGTCAAAAAACTAATAGATATCGCAAAAACAGGAGGATTTGAAACTTCTCTAGAAAAGGGATTAGGTTATACGGTAAAGCTTTTCGCTATAATTGATGCCACATTGGCTGCTGAAAATATGGTTTTAGCTGCTGAAGCATACGGACTTGGATCAGTATTTATTGGAAGTGCACTCGCCAATCCTAGAGTAGTAGAAATACTTAATATTCCAAAGGGAGTACTGCCAATAAGTCTTCTATGTATCGGCTATCCTGATGAAAACCCACCAGTAAGACCTAGACTACCACTTGAAGCTGCTTTATTTATAAATTCCTATAAACAGTTATCGAGATCTAAGTTAAATGAAGGTATAAAACATATGAATAAAAAGCTAGCTGAAGAAGGATATTACACTAAGTATTCACGTCGCTCAATTGATTTTAAATGGATTGACAATGTTAAGAGAAAAATGATTGGTGATAAGGAGAGAGAGAAGAAATTCATTGAAACTCTTAGGAGTTTGGGCTTCTATCCCTTTGAACCAGTAAAATAATTATTGTAACTAAGATTTTAAATAAAATTATTTATTTAAATTAAGTTTTTCTTTTAATTAAGTTATTTAACACATCTATTAAGATGTTTACCTTGAGAAGTGATAATTTAGGTATTACGATCCTCTTTATACCTCTATGGCTTCGAACTTTGAGTATTACTTCGCCTTCTGAAGAAAGAGTTACCTTTAAAATATTATCAATATAGATGTCTTGTGGGGATAATCCCCTTACAACACATCCCAAAATCCTTTCAATCGTCCTATACTCCTCAAATAAATATTCTAAAAATGCTCTAACCCCTTCCTTTAAATCAATTTCTAAGATATTTTCATGAAGAGTTATGACGTAATTTTGTCTTTAGAGTCAATATATAGGTTTACTCATGAGCATCTAGGTTAAACTTTATGATGGCATATGATATAATAAGTTTTATTGAATATAAAATTCACTCAAAGAGTATATTAACAAAAATAGAAGATAATAGAAATTACATTTCTATGAGACTTTGCTAAATACTACAAGCTTATTCTTTAAATTTACTCCAACAACTCTAAATCCAGCTGCTAACCAACCGTTTTTTGCTTGAATATTCCTTTCATCGTTATCCCACCATTTTCTCTGCTTAAAAGCTGTTTTTGGCAGTCCATTAACTATGCTTGAAATTTCATCAAAACTTAATTCTACTACGTGGCAATCAAGACTTGAAAGGAACTTCTTTAATCGATCATACTTTCCAGGCATTTTAATCCCTCAAATTTTAATTTTGGGTACCTATCTATCACCAATTATGCTTTCAAGATATATTAGCATAACCGTGAAAAATTTGACATCTTTAATTCTAATAGCAATTTTAATTGTTTATCCCTATCAATAGAAACAATACATTTTTACTCATATTTCTACTGCATGTTATTTAATTGTTTAATATATAAATCGTAAATTAATTAAATGAAAACTTGCTATCTGTTTACTATGGATTGGAATAACATTTTTATTAATTTTGATGAGAAGCCTAGAATAGAAATAACTGAAGGAATCATCGCTAGACCCATATATTGTGATGCCAATTTCATGGTCATTCTATTTGAAGTTGAAAGAAAGGTTCCAATACACAGTCACGACAGTTTGCAGTTTGGATTCATTTTAGATGGAAAAGCTGAATTCACCATTGGGAGTAAGACAAAAGTAGTTAAAAAAGGATACTTCTATCATATACCTCCAAACATCCCCCATGAAGTTAAAGTTTTGGTGCAACCCTTAATAGCATTAGATGTTTTCATACCACCTAGAGAGGATTACAGACATCTATTCACATAAACACGAAACTTCAGATTCAATCATCCCCTCTACTCCAGCTGGACTTGATAAATCCTATTTTTTATTTCAATTGCCATCAAAAACATTTTCATTGTTTAATTGACTATGTTATGCATCCGAGAATTTATCTTTTAACTTTCGATACGAATGGATTGCCTTTAATGAAAAATCTTAGATGCTTCTTTAAGTCTCTTGTAACCCCTATTCTGTAACTACTGCCTATCTCACTTAAATCAATAGTTCTACCCTCAATAATCTTTAAATCTTCCTTTGAAAGATAGACAGGTTTTCCATGAAAACTCTTATCTATTGCTAAGGCTTGAGTTAATTTTCCAGGCCCATTAGTTAGCATTTCTACTTTGCTAGTTTTTCTAAATTTTTTCATTAACTCAATTCCTCTAATCGGATGTAATGCTCTTATTAATACTGCTCCTCCATCTCCCGGTTTATGCGCAACTATGTTGAACAGCCATTGAGCATGTACTCCATAAATTAGAGCAACTCCTACTTCGCCATACATCACCTCTGCTAGTTTCCCCCTCCTTCTCGCTCTTGATGCTGGATCTTCTCTTCCATAGTATGCCTCCGTCTCAACTATATAGCCTGAAAGAAAAATATTTCCAAATCTTCTAACAATAATCTTTCCTAACAACTTTACTGCTACTTCTCTTGGATCATTAAGATAGAAGTTTTTTGGAACAATTTTATTTAATTTCATTTCAAAAATATATTTGTAGAACTTATAGTTAATATATACGTCTCACGTATTGAGGAGTAAGTTATGAATACTGAATTTCTTCTAAGAAATGTTGATGAAAATTCAAATGAACTAGTTGAGCTGTTTCGCACAATTCTTAGGTTTAACACTAGCAATCCACCTGGAAATGAGCTTCCTTTAGCTAGTTACCTCTATGATGTCTTTTCTAAGGAGGATATTGAATGTGAATTAATAGAATCCGGAAATAATAGGGGTAACATTATAGCTAAACTTGATGGAGAAATAGATTCCAAACGTATTTTATATCTATCGCATTTAGATGTTGTTCCTCCAGGAAATATTAGTCTTTGGAGTCATGATCCATTTGCAGCTGACTTTGATGGTAAGTGGATTTATGGTAGAGGGGCTTTAGACTGTAAAAGCCTTGTTGCTTCTGAAGCATTCTCATTAATATTGTTAAAAAGGTTAAATATAAAGCCCAAATACACATTGGTTTTTGCAGCCACCGCCGATGAAGAAACAGGAGGTAGAAATGGTATTGGATGGATTATAGAAAACTGTCCTGAAAAAGTTAAAGCTAACTTTGTAATTAATGAAGGCGGAGGAATTCCAATTAAAGGAAGAAATAATGTTCTTATCTATTTGGTTGATGTTGCAGAGAAAGGTTCATGCAGAGTTAAGTTGAAATTTCATGGTAAAAGTGGTCATTCCTCAGTGCCATTTATCGAGAACAATGCACTTTATACAATGTCTATTGCTGTAAAACAACTTTATGACTTTCAATCTCCAACAATCTTCGTTGATGCAGTTAAAAAGATGCTTGAAACCTTATTTCCAGCTCTTATTGGATTTAAGGGTAAATTGTTTTTAAAACTACTTTTCTCTCCTTTTAAGAGATTAGCATTCTCATTGATTGAGAAAGTTGAACCCAACTTTGGAAGACTTCTTAAATCGCTTACTAGAATGACTATTTCAGTTACAATTGTAAGTGGAGGTGTTAAGGAGAATGTTATTCCAAGTGAATGTGAAGCTATTGTTAATTGCCGTATTCTCCCTGGACAAGATAAAAATTATGTCTATTCAATAATTAGGCAGGCATTAAAAAATCTACCTAATGTTAAAGTTGAAGTTGAACAATGTTCCCCTCCCTCTTCTTCACCAGTAGACAAAACTTTACTAAATGGTTTTAAGTCGATTTTAAGTGAAATCCTCTCAAACTATAAATTGGAAGTTGCACCCTTTCTCATGCCTGGATCGTCAGACAGCCGCTATTTAAGGAAATTAGGTGCTATTGTATATGGTTTCAGTCCAATAAGCCCTGAGATAGATTATAGTGAATTGCTTAATCTTGCCCATGGAATTGATGAAAAAATTGATGTGGGAAGTTTAATTTTGACAACTAAATTTTTAACTCTCTTGCCATTAAAGCTCACTTTATAGCATGACTTAACTGTAATTCTGTTTTTCAGCTTTAGTTTTTCTCCATTTTTTGCCTATTGGATAGAAGTGGTCTGGAACATTTTTGTATTCTAATGTTGTCAAGTCTGCTGGGCCTAGTCCAGGTGCATCTATTGGATAGTCTACTTGAACTATTTGGTCCCAGAAAGCTCTATGATGAACTCTATCCTTTAATACAATAATGTCTTTTTCCCTTGGATCTATACCTAGAGCTATAAATCCCTGATCATCGAGGGGTGCTCTAAGTCTTTGAGATATTATAATGTGTCTTCCTTCTCCCATATTTATTACTGCTATTAAGTCTTCATGGATTTTCCTTCCTCTACCCATAGGTCCAACTAGTGTATACTCTACTTCACCTAGATATTCTAATTTACCCGTAATTTCAATTGGTTTACCTGAAATAGGATGAGCCCAACCCCCAATCTTAACTGTTATAATGTCACCAATCTTCGCTGTTTTCTTTAAGTATTCTAAAGCTTTTGGATCTGCTATTCCTCCAATAACAAAGTTTTTAGCTCCTTGAAGTAATAGTTCTCTCAACACATGTGTACCGTCGCCCAGCCTATCACTATGTTCAGCTATTAAAACTGGCTTTCTACCTTCTCTTACAAGTCTTAAAACTTCTGCAACTCCCTCCTTTGGCTTTGGGAGCTTCCTGGCAAATTGCTCCTTTAAACTCCATATTAAATCTGAAATATCCTGTGCAGCTTCCTCAGCTAATTCTCTGTCATTATTTGTAACTACAAACACTGACGCTCCAATGTCAGGCACATCTGCATATGCGTAGCCCGCAGCTACTGATGCACAATATACACCTTTTCTCTCCCATTCACGGCATCTATTATATACTAGCTTCATTGGCGGATAATTTGTACCTTGAAATATGCTGGCAGAAACAACACCTGGTTTTCTAAATGCCATTGTCGGCTTAAATTTGCCTCTAATAGTTTTAACCATACATTTGGCTGCAATAATTCCGATCTCTTCAGAATCAACATGTGGATATGTTTTTAATATGAAAACTGCATCTGCAACTTCAGCTAATTCATGGTCTTCATTGGCATGTAAATCCAGAGTCACCATGATCGGTATATTGCCTACAATTCTTCTAACTCTTCGTACTATTTCTGCTTCTGGTCTAGGGATATCTTCAACTGCCATAGCTCCATGAAGGGCAAGCAAAACACCATCAAGATTTTCAGTTTCCTCAAATCCCTCTAACATTTCATTCATAATTTTTTCGAAGGCATCTCTAGTAATCCATCCCGTAAATCCCACAGCCTTCGTTCTCCCTGCAGCAAGAATACCAACAAGTTCAGCTCCTTCCTCTTCAGCAACCTTCATAAAACCGTTAATGTAGGTTGGAATGCCTCTAACTGCTTCAAATATTTCATCTCCTCTTAAAATATAGTCCTTGAACATTTCATATGTTGTCCTTTGCGGTACAAAGGTACAGGTTTCATGAGAGAAGCTAGCTACAGCAATTCTCATATAACATCGAATAATACTTCATATTTAGCTAAATATATAACTGATGATGATTAAAAGGTTTTAATAACGCTTTTAATATTTAGAGTTGAATTTTATTACATGAAGGTTATTGAAGTTAAAAGTAGACGTAAAATTGAATTTATTGATATTACAGATCTTATTAGAAGAGTAGTTAGAGAAAGTGGAATTGAAAATGGTGTCTGCCTCATTTACATTCCACATACCACTGCAGGTGTAACTATAAATGAAAATGCTGATCCAAGTGTAGTTGAAGACATCATATATACGCTTAATAGACTTGTTCCTCAAGATTTACCATATAAACATTTGGAAGGTAACTCCCCAGCACATATTAAGTCAACACTTGTGGGCCATGGTACCTTTGTGTTAATTGTAAATGGAGAACTTGCTCTAGGTACTTGGCAAGGAATATTTCTATGTGAATTTGATGGTCCAAGAACTAGAAAGGTTTACATCAAAATACTTAGAAATTGAAGCGAATAGTTTCAAACTGCTTGACTTAAGCTAAAACGACATCCATGTAAAGCATTATTATAAAGCCAGTTATTAATCCGTAAGTTGACCATTTTTCATGTCCAATCCTATTGGTCTCGGGAATTATTTCATCACTTATAACAAATATCATGGCTCCAGCAGCAAAACCCATTGCATAGGGGAGAATCTGCTTCATCATGAAGACTGTTCCTGCACCAAGTAGACTTAATGGAGCCTCCACAAATCCTGACAAAATTGCAATTAGATATGCATAAACTCTACTTTTACTTCCCTCAGCTAATATGGAGAAACCAATTGAAAGTCCCTCTGGGATGTTTTGTAGACTTATTGCTAACATTAAAACAATAGCTTCCCTTATATTTCCTGAACCAAATCCTACTCCTACAGCCAATCCTTCAGGCATGTTATGTAATGTCACCGCCAATACAAAAAGCCAGATTCCATGTAGTCTATCTGACGCTAAACCCTCTCTACCAATAACAACGTGCATATGCGGAATTATTACATCTGCAAGATTAACCATAGATCGGAAGAGCACACGTCTGAACTCCAGTCACTAA
>NZ_JBTVBB010000018.1:0-96745 GCF_058356305.1 Candidatus Culexmicrobium sp. | reverse complement strand
CACTAAATACAAGCAGAGGACAATGGAAACTCATAATTATAATAAAAGGAAGAGTAAAATAACTATAATTTTCTTTTTTAATTGGAGGCTTAAATTTGAATGATAGTTTTGAATCTGAGATTCATACTCCAAAAGTAATATATTTTCTATTTAATTGGATTTTGATTATTTATTTTATAAATGGATTTCTTTCATTTTATCTCTTTTTCGTTGCATTTGTTTTGGGGTTGCCTGGTGTTTATTGTGGTTTTCAATTTGTGAAGGGAGATTTAAAATACTTAAAGTGGGCATTAAGGCTAACTAAAATTCAATCTGCTACAATTGCCATTTATGCTTTAATACTTATACTGTATTACTTATGGTTTGGTGGCCCAACTATCCCACCTAAATGGCAATATTATGCACCAATAGTAATAACACTAGGACTAAGCTGCATCGTAGGCTTTATACCAACATTCCCTCTATTCTTCTTATCATCAATGATATTTCCATACAATATAGTTAACGCATCCTTATTAATGGCAACATTATCAATCGCCATAACCATAATTGCACACATCACAATCCAAAAAATCCTCCAAAAAGAAGAAGTGAAGAAATTCTTCAAAATAAAGAATAACAACACAATATAAAATACTAAAAATTCAGCTCCATCTGATAAATGGCAAATAATTTTTAATATTTATGATGCTTAGGACATTTCTAGTGAACAGGGAACTCGACTATAGTTTGATGACTAGAATTTCATGTTTAGATGAGTTAGCCATTTTGGAAAAATAGGCAATAATTAAGATAATAATTGGTGGCCACTGTGTGGAGGAATGCTAGTAAACTTATTGATATCTGGTTTTTTATTAGCTATTTTGCTAATGTATTTTGCCTCATACCCTTGGCAATTTATGGTTTGATCCAACAATACCTCCAGAATAGTATTTCCATACTCCAGTAATTTTAACTCTAGCTATTTCATGCCTCGGCGGCTTTCTTCCAGCAATAATAATGCCAGTATTTCTTTTACCCTTATATTCTTTTTTCTATCGTCACAACCTTGCTTGGGATATATAATGACACCAATATCTTCTTTTATAATACTTATTATAACCTATATTTTAATACAAAAAACTTTAAAATAAGAATTCCATAGTTACTCCTTCTTTCAAGAATTAGGATAGTTAAAGCTTTTCTTGAGGTTCAAGGTGAAGTTATTGTGGTTGTTTCAAGTGTTCATGCATTATGCATGATGCTTCAAAGACTCTGCCTAGCAAATTGGCTTTAGGCTTTAGTTTGAGGGCTAGAATTACCTATCTAGATGAGCTTAGCCATTTGGAGGTTATGAGAAAATATTTAATTTTGAAGCTGATGAAAAGGAAGAGTTAATACTTCATAATAATCCGACAAATTCTAAGAAGAATGAATAAAACACTACAAACAACTGAAATTAAAATATTAATACATAAAATACTGCTACAAGAATTAAGTGTAGTCGTTATGAAGGGTTAAATTTATTTTTGTATTTTGGGTATTGTTGTTTGTCGGTGGGCTTGCTGATTTGATGATGAGGCCTGCATCATCTCTACTTTATTCTGTAAATAAAGCTTAAATAGTGCCTTTATATTTTCCCTACTAGCATTGATGGGTGATTGGTGTTGGCGTTTAGACATATAGTGCGTATTGCTGGTCAAGATGTGGATGGCTCTAAGAAGGTAGCTTATGCTATTTCCCAGATTAAGGGTATTGGTATTAATTTGGCTTATAGTATTGTTCGTTTAGCTAATATTGATCCTAATGCTCGTATTGGTTTTCTTTCTGATGCTGATATTAAGAGGCTTGAAAATATTGTTAGGAATCCTAAGAAGTATGGGGTTCCTGTTTGGATGTTGAATAGGAGGAAGGATTTGGAGACTGGTGAGGATTTACATTTAATTGGTTCTGACTTGGTTTTGCGTGTTAAGATGGATATTGATTTGATGAAGAAGATTAAGTGTTGGAAGGGTGTTAGGCATGCTCTTGGATTGAAGGTTAGGGGTCAGCGTACTCGGACTACTGGTAGGACTGGACAGACTGTTGGTGTTACTCGTAGGAGGAGGTAGAGGTTATGGGTGATCCTAAGCGTTCAAGGAAGAAGTGGAAGGGTCCTAGGCATCCTTGGAGGAAGGAGGTTTTAGAGGAAGAGCTTCGTTTAATGGGTCAGTACGGTTTGAGAAATAAGCGTGAGCTTTGGATTGCTAAGAGTATGATAGCTAGGTTTAGGCAGCAGGCAAGGCTTATGTTGGCTCTTCCACCTGAGGAGCTTAGGGTTAGGGAGCGTCAATTAATTAATAAGCTTTCTAAGTTGGGTTTGCTTCCTGAGGATGCTACTCTCGATGATGTTTTAGGGCTTAGGGTTGAGGATTTGCTTGAGCGTAGACTTCAGACTATTGTTTTCCGTAGAGAGTTTGCTAGGTCTATTTATGAGGCTAGGCAGCTTATTGTTCATGGTCATATTGCAATTAATGGTAGGCGTGTTACTTCTCCTGGATATATTGTGAGGAGGGATGAAGAGAATTTAATTGATTATGCTCCTGGAAGTCCCTTTAGGGAGAGGCCATTAACTCCTGTTGCTAGTAAGTCTGTGGAGGGTTAGTGGAATTGTCTATGGGTAGAACTGGTTTGAGGTGGGGTGTGGCTCATATTTATAGCTCATATAATAATACGATTATCCATATAACTGATCTTTCTGGAGCTGAGACTATTGCTATTTCTTCTGGTGGTGTTGTTGTTAAGGCTGATAGAGAGAAGCCTTCTCCTTATGCAGCTATGCAAGCTGCATTTAGAGCTGCTCAAGTTGCTAGGGATAAGGGGATTAATGCTATTCATATTAAGGTGAGGGCTCCTGGTGGTCATGGACCTAAGACTCCTGGTCCTGGTGCTCAAGCTGCGATTAGGGCTTTGGCTAGAGCTGGCTTTATAATTGGTAGGATTGAAGATGTAACTCCAATTCCACATGATACTACTAGGCGTCCAGGTGGCCGTAGAGGTAGAAGAGTATAGGTGGATTGGAGGTCCTACATTGTGGAGATATGCTTAGATAATTTGAGAATCAAGGTTTATTATATTGATAAAAGGGATTTAGAGGATCTTGCTTTTTGTGCTTATTTGTCTAGGAAGAATCCCTTGTGGATTAAGGGTCTTGTGATATGTGCTTGTTGTGATTTTCTTGATGCTAGGACTATTGCAAGGGAGTTTTTGAGGAATAATGTTATTTTAATGGAGCAGGTTTGCTACTCCTTTAAGGAGAATTATGATAGGGTTGTTAAGGTGAAGGATGGGGATGTTGTTATTGACGCTCCTCTTATTAGGGCTTATGGTGTTTTTAGGTTTTTAGGTGAATATCTATTAAAGAAGATTGCTTCAGGTGAGTTGGAGGGTTGAATTTTAGTCATAAAATTTAAATCCTTCTCTTGTAATTCTCCCTTCTAGCTTATATATGTGAGGTTGCGTTGATGCAGGTTGAGGTATTGGAGATTACGGATAAATATGCCCGTTTCATATTGAGTGGTGTTGATGTTTCATTTGCAAATGCACTTAGGAGAATTATGATAGCTGAGGTCCCATGTATGGCTATTAATGAAGTTGTCATTCTAGATAATACTTCCCCGATGTTTGATGAGATTTTGTCTCATCGATTGTCATTGATTCCAATTAGAACTGATTTGGATCGATTTTTATTTCCTGATGAATGTGAGTGTGGCGGTATTGGTTGTCCTCGTTGTCAAGTTACTTTGATTTTGGATGTTAGGGCTGATGAGGAGTCACGTATAGTTTATTCTGGAGATTTATCTTCTAGTGATCCTTTCGTTAAGCCTGTTAGTGATAAGATTCCTATAGCTAAGCTTGCGTCTAATCAGAGAATTTTCTTGGAGGCTTATGCTAGGCTTGGTAGGGGTAAGGATGGGGCTAAGTGGCAGCCTGTTTCTGCTTGTGCCTATAAATATATGCCTAGGATTATTGTTTCATCTGATAAGTGTATTAATTGTGGGGATTGTATTGAGGCTTGTCCGAGGGGGGTTTTAGAGTTTGATGAGAATAAGCTTCCATATTTGAGGGATTATTTGAATTGTAATTTATGTAGGGCTTGTGAGGATGTTTGTGAGGTTGAGGCTATTAAAGTGGATCCTGATGAGAACACCTTTATATTCTATGTTGAGTCTACTGGTGTTCTTCCTGTTAGTGAAATTATTGTGTGTTCAGCTAGGATTTTAGCTGACAAATGTTCAGAGCTTATTGACGCTTTAAGTGAAGGAGGTGGAGAGGAGTGAAGAGGACTGGTCCAACAAATGTTCAAGTCAGGAAGCTTATTAGATTTTTGAGGAAGGCTTCTAATATGTATAATGTTGAGATTTGGAGGGATGTTGCTGAGAGGTTGAATGCTCCTAGAAGGAGGAGAGTGGAGGTTAATTTGAGTAGAATTCAAAGATATACTGTTGCAGGTGATGTTGTTGTAGTTCCAGGTAAGGTTTTGGGTTCTGGTGTTTTGGATCATCCAGTTACTGTGGGTGCTTTAGCTTTTTCCCGGAAGGCTTATGAGAAAATTCGGAGTGTTGGTGGTGAGTGTCTATCTATTTTGGAGCTTGTTGAACGTTTTCCTAGGGGGAGTGGTGTTAAGATTTTGGGGTGAAGGTAATGTCAAGTGAGCTTATCGTCATTAATGGAGAGAATATGATTATGGGTAGACTTGCAAGTGTAATTGCAAGGAGGCTTTTGGAGGGTAAACGTGTAGTTGTAGTTAATGCTGAGAAGATTGTTATTTCTGGGAATAAGCGTAGTATTGTTAGGGAGTATAAGGAGATGCTTGAGATTGGTACTTTGAGGAATCCTAAGCGTGGACCTAAGCATTTTAGGAGGCCTGATAATATTTTTAAGGATGTTGTTAGAGGTATGTTACCGAAGAATAACTATCGTGGTAGAAGTGCTCTTAAGAGGCTTAGGGTTTATATTGGCTTTCCTGAAGAGTTTAAGCGTTACAAGGCTATTATTATTCCGGAGGCTGATGCCAGTAGGCTTGGTAGGAAATATGTTTTACTAGGTGATGTGGCTAGGGAGATTGGCTGGAAGGGGTGAAATTTATGGTTAAGATCTTGGTTACTAGTGGTAAGAGAAAAACTGCTGTGGCTAGGGCTACCTTTAAAGCTGGGAGAGGTAGAGTTTTGATTAATAGGCGGCCAATAGAGTTGTATGAGCCTGAGATTGCTAGGTGGAAGATTCTTGAACCCTTATTGCTTGCTGGTGAGAGTCGGGTTAGCAAGGTTGATATTGAAGTTTTTACTCGTGGTGGAGGTTTTATGGGGCAGGCTGATGCTGCTAGAATGGCTATTGCGAGGGGTTTAGTTAAGTGGTTTAAGGATGAGAAGTTGAAGAGGCTTTTCTTAGATTATGATAGGACTATGCTTGCAGGTGATCCTAGGAGGACTGAGCCTAAGAAGTTTGGTGGTCCTTCTGCTAGGAGGAGGCGGCAGAAGTCTTATAGGTAGGTGTTTGATATGATGGTTCCAATTAGATGTTTTAGTTGTGGTGCTTTGATTGGAGATAAGTATGAGGAGTTTGAGAGGAGAGTTAGGAGTGGTGAGAATCCAAGTAGAGTTCTTGATAGTTTAGGTATTAAGAGGTATTGTTGTAGGAGAATGCTTTTGAGTCATATTGAGTTGATTGATGAGGTTATTAAGTTGCATGAGGTTTATGGTGGTTATAAGAAGATTAGGAGGAGCTAGTTTGACTTTTCTGCCTACGACTATTAGGGATGCTGTTGCTAGGAAGGTTTTTGATAGTAGAGGTTCTTTTTCTATTGAAGTTGATATTTATACTGAGTCTGGTTTTGGTAGTTTTTCTTCGCCGGGTGGTGCTAGTAGAGGTAGGTATGAGGTTGTTGCTTTTCCTGTTGGTGGGGTAGATGAGGCTATTTCTATTTTTGAAAGCGATGTTGCTCCTGAGCTCATAGGTTTGGATTCTTCTAATCAATTTGAAATTGACAGTGTTCTTATTCAGATTGATGGTACTGATAATTTTTCTAAGATTGGTGGTGCCACTGCAATTTCAACTTCTATTGCTAATGCTAAGGCTGCTTCTTCCTCGTTAGACTTGCCATTATATCGATATTTAGGTGGTATGTTATCCTATGTTTTACCTTTGCCTTTAGGTAATGTTGTTGGTGGTGGTCTTCATTCTAGGGCTGGTTTACTGGATGTTCAGGAGATATTAGTTTTACCTCTTGATGTTGATTGTTTTCTTAAGGCTGCAGAGGTAAATGTTTCTGTTTATTGGAGGATTTTGAGGGAGGTTCCTTCAAATGTTGTGCTTGGACGTAATGATGAGGGTGCTTGGATTGTGAATTTAGAGTTTAAGGATGCTTTGAAGCTTGTTAGACGTGCATGTGATTATGTTGAGGAGAAGTTTGGTGTGAAGATTGGTGTTGGTGTTGATGTAGCTGCTTCCTCATTGTGGGATGAAGGTAAGGGTAAATATGTTTATCGTAGGATGGGTTTGAGTTTTACTTCTGAAGAGCAGTTTAAATTTGTTAAGAGTCTTATTGAGGAGTTTAACTTAGTTTATGTTGAGGATCCATTTAGGGAGGATGATTTCTCTTCTTTTGCTGAGTTGACTGAACTTTTTTCTGATAGGCTTATTTGTGGTGATGATCTTTATGTTACTAATGCTGAGAGGATTAGGTATGGTTCCCGTGAGGGTTGCGGTAACTCTGTTATAATTAAGCCTAATCAAGTTGGCACTTTGACTGGTGTAGTTCTAGCTGTTGACACTGCTTTAACTAGTAATTTTATTCCAATTATGTCTCATAGGTCTGGTGAGAATGTGGATTCCAGTATTGCTCATTTAGCTGTTGCTTTTCGTTGCCCTATAATTAAGACTGGTGTTGTTGGTGGTGAGCGTATTGCAAAGATCAATGAGCTTATAAGGATAGAGGAGGATTTAGGTGAGAAGGCTGAGATAGCTAGATTGGAGGTATATTAATAATGGCTGACGAGTCTTCTGAGTTATTGGTTCCATTAGAGGTCTATTTAGCTGCTGGCCTCCATATTGGTACTAGAATTAAGACTAAAGCTATGTTACCTTTTATTTATCGTGTTAGACCTGATGGCCTATATGTCTTAGATGTTAGGAAAATTGATGAGAGAATTAGGATTGCAGCAAGATTTATTGCTTATTTTCCCCCCCATAAGGTTGTAGCTATTTCTTCTAGGCAGTATGGATGGCAACCTGTAGAGAAGTTTGCTGCTGTAACTGGTGCTAAGGCTATTACAGGCCGTTTTATACCTGGTACTTTTACTAATCCAAGGCTTCCAACATATGTTGAACCTAGTGTTGCCATTGTTACTGATCCTAGGGCTGATGAGCAAGCCATTGATGAAGCTGCTAAGGTTGGTATCCCAATTATTGCTCTTTGTGATACTGATAATAGGGCTAGTTTTGTTGAGCTAATTATTCCAGTTAACAATAAGGGTAGGAAGGCATTGGCTTTGACTTTCTGGTTATTGGCAAGACAAGTTTTGAGGTATAGGGGTGACATTCCTCCAGATGGAGATTTACCTGTTTCTGTTGAGGAGTTTGAAGCTAAGCCTGAAGTCTATTAGGCTTAAACAATAGTTCTTTTAAATCTCGTTTGCTATAAACTATTATTTGGTGAGTTGGCTTGAAAGTTCGTAATCCAGTTGTTGCTGGAATGTTTTATGAATTTAATCCTGAAGCATTGAAGAAGAGAATTGAATGGTGTTTTAAGCATAGGATTGGTCCTGGAGAGGTTCCTAGACCTGTAATTGATGGTCCTAGAAGGATTGTTGGTCTAATTTGTCCACATGCTGGCTATATGTATTCTGGTCCAGTGGCAGCTTGGAGTTACCATGCTTTGGCCAGGGACGGTAAGCCTGATTGCTTCATAATTTTAGGTCCAAATCATACTGGTTCTGGTGCTGTAATTTCAATTATGACTGAGGGGAGGTGGCGTACACCTCTCGGTGATGTGAAGATTGATTCTAATTTAGCTAAATTAATTTTAAAGTATGCAGAGGTAATTGAGGAGGATGAATATGCACATCTATCTGAACATTCTATTGAAGTTCAATTACCTTTTCTACAATACCTGTATGGTGATTTCTCCTTTGTACCTATATGTATGATGCTTCAAAACTATGATGCTGCCCTTAAGGTTGGCCAGGCTATAGCTAGAGCTGTTTTAGATAGGAATGTGGTTGTTATTGCTAGTACTGATTTCTCTCATTATGAACCTCATGAAGTTGCTTCTAGAAATGATGCTGCTGTTATTGATAAAATTTTAGAATTGGATGCTAAGGGTATGATGGATGTAGTTTTTAAGCGTAGAGTTTCAATGTGTGGTCCTGGCCCTACAGCAGTTGCCTTGATTGCCAGTAAACTTCTTGGTGCCAGTAGAGTTGAGAAGTTGAAGTATTCGACTTCAGGTGATGTTTCGGGAAATTATCATACTGTTGTTGGTTATGCTTCAATTGTAATTTATAGGTGATTTTTTGTCGGTGATTGCCTCTGCTCCTGCTAAGGTGATTATAGTTGGTGAACATTTTGTAGTTGAAGGTGAACCTGCTATTGCGGCTGCTATAAATTTGAGGGCTAAGGTTAGAGTTGATTTAATTAAAGGGCGGATAGTTGAATTTAGGACTGTGGATTCTGTTTTTTCTGCCAAATATTTTCTTGATGACCTTAGTTTAATTGAGTCTATTGGTGATAGTTCAGTTTTCTTTGAGCCTCTAAGGGTTTTGGTGATGCGGGCCAGTGAGTACTTTAACTTTAAGGATGGTTTTAAGTTGACCATTGATTCTAAGATTCCCATCGCTGTTGGTTTGGGTTCATCTGCTTCAGTTTTAGTTGCTTCTGCTGCGGCTTTATGTAAAATGTTTTTAGGTCGAGTTAATAGAAAGATTGTTTTATCTCTTGCCTCTGAAGCTGAGGAGGTTGCTCATGCAAGGCCTAGTGGTATTGATCCAACTATTGCAACTTATGGTGGTATTTTAATTTATAGGAAGGATGAGGGTTTCATTAGATTGAGGGTTAAGAAGAGTTTTCCTATAGTTATTGGTGTTACTGGTATATTGAGGTCTACTGGTGAGATGGTTACTAGGGTTAGGTCCTTGAAAAAAGTTTTCCCAGAGGTTTTTGATCCACTATATCATTCAGCTGGACACTTGGTTATTGAGGCTGCTCGAGCAATTGAGGAGGGTGATTTAGTTAAGCTAGGTATTTTAATGAATATTAATCATGGTTTGCTTTCTGCAGTTAATGTTTCAAATTTGGAGCTTGAAAAACTTGTTTATGCTGCTAGGTCTGCGGGGGCTTTTGGTGCTAAGATTACTGGTGCTGGGGGAGGTGGATCTATTATTGCGGTTTGTTCTAATGAAAATATTGGGGAAATTGTTTCTGCTATTGAGGCTGCTGGTGGAAGGGCTATTATTGCTAAAATAACATTGAGGGGTGTTTCTGTAGGTGTGTGTTAAACCTTTAGTTATAGTTAAGTTTGGTGGTAGTGCTATAACCTTTAAGGATGAATTTAAAAAGGCTAATATTAAGGTTATTAAGCGTTTGGCCAGTGAGGTTTACAATGCTATTTCTTATGTTGATTTAATAGTTGTTCATGGTGGCGGTTCTTTTGGTCATCCTCTTGCACATAGATATAACTTGGTTGGGGGATTTATTAGTGATGGTCAATTGATTGGTTTGGCTGAAACAAGATTTGCTATGAATGAGTTGAATCAAATAGTTGTTGAAGCTTTAATTGACTCCGGTGTCCCTGCAGTTACTGTTCAGCCTTCCTCATGTATTGTTTTGAGGAATGGTTCTATTCATCATTTTTATCTTGAGCCTATTAAGTGTATTTTAAAGTTGAATTGTGTTCCAGTTTTGTTTGGTGATGTAGTTTTTGATGAAGTTTTAGGATTCACTATCTTGTCTGGGGATAAGATTGCTTCCTACTTGGCTTTGAGGTTTAATGCTAGGCGGCTTGTTTTTGCATGTGATGTTGATGGTGTTTATACTTCTGATCCTAAGGTTGATTGTAATGCTAAGTTTATTTCTGAGATTGATGCTGAGGAGTTGGCTGTTTTTTTGGAAGGTTTTTCTGTTGGGGATGCCTTAGTTTTTGATGTGACTGGTGGGATTGTCGGTAAGTTGAGGGAGATAGTTGAGCCTGCATTGAAGGGTGTTGAGGTTTTAATTGTTAATGCGTTGAAGTCTGATTTTGTTAGGAGGGCTATTTTAGGCGAAGAAGTTAAGTGTACTAGAATAGTTAAGCATTTTAGAGAGTAATATTTAGGTTATTATCAACTTGCTTTTAATTGATGGAGGTTTGGGGATTGAGCGATTTTAATGATAAGTTTCAAGCTAATTTAACTTTTAATCGGAAGATTGATCATTTGAGGATTTGTTTGAATAAGAATGTTTCATTTAAAGATAAGTTTACTGGTTTTAGTGATGTTGAGTTTATTCATAGAGCTCTTCCTGAAATTGATTTTGATGAAATTTCCTTAGAGACTTTTCTGCTTGGCCATAGGCTTAAGGCTCCAATTGTGATTTCAGCTATGACTGGTGGTAGTAGATTAGCTATGAAGATCAATGAGATTTTGGCCAGAGTTGCTGAGAAGCTTGGAATTGGTATGGGTGTTGGTAGTCAGAGGGTTGCATTAGAGAATCCTGATCTTTCACCTACTTTTTCTATTGTGAGGGAAGTTGCGCCTAATGCTTTTTTGATTGCTAATCTAGGTGCTGCTCAGCTTTCTCTGGGGTTTGGTTTAGATGAGGCTAAGAGGGCTATTGATATGATTGATGCTGATGCATTAGCTATTCATTTGAATCCTTTACAGGAAATTGTTCAATGTGAGGGTGAGCCTAAGTTTAGAGATGTTCTCTCTAAAATTAGTGAGTTGGTTGATGGGTTGGATGTTCCTTTGATTGTTAAGGAGACTGGTTCAGGTATTTCTATGGAAGTTGCAGTTCTCCTTGAAAAGTGTGGTGTTAAGTGTGTTGATGTTGGTGGTGCTGGGGGGACGAGTTGGGCTGCTGTTGAGTATTATCGAGCATTGGAGGCTAATAATGACTTGTATGCTTCTTTGGCTAAATTATTTTGGGATTGGGGCATTCCTACTGTTATAAGTACTTGTGAAGTTAATTATGCTACTAATCTTGAAATTATAGCTACTGGTGGTGTTAGGAGTGGTTTGGATGTAGCTAAGGCTATTGCTCTTGGCGCTTCTAGTGCTGGTATTGCACTTCCACTTCTTAGACCTGCTTATGAGAGAGGTGTTGAGGGTGTGATAGATTTTCTTAATAAGATTATTTTAGAGCTTAGAACTACAATGTTTCTTGTTGGTGCGAAATCTATTTCTGATTTGAAGAGTGTTCCTTTGATTATTAGTGGATTTACTGGTGAATGGCTTAGACTTCGAGGTGTTAATTTAGAGGCCTTCTCTAGACGGAGTGGAAATGTTTAAATTGTGTTGATATTTATTTGGTGGAGGTGTTTGTAGTGGGGTTAATGGAAGTAGTTCGATCTTATTCTGTTAGAGTTGATGAGTTCATTTTTAACTTGCTTTCAGATGAGCTTAAACCTGTGGAGCTTTATGATGCATCTAGGCATCTTATTAGGGCGGGAGGGAAGCGTGTTAGGCCTTTTCTTGTTATTCAGTCTTGTAGGGCTGTTGGTGGAAATGAAGAGTCTGTTCTTCCAGCGGCTGTTGCTGTCGAGTTAATTCACAATTTTACTCTTATTCATGATGATATTATGGATCAGGATGAGCTTAGGAGGGGTGCGCCTACAGTTCATGTTTTGTGGGGTCTTTCAACTGCAATTTTAGCTGGCGACTTGCTTTTCTCTAAGGCTTTTGAGGCTCTTTTTATGTGTTCTTCTTATCCGGGTATTTCTTCTGAGAGTCTTGTTGAGGCTGGGCGTAGACTTGCATCTGCTGTTAGCACTATAGCTGAGGGTCAAGCTTTAGATATGTCTCTTTCTGGTAAATTGAAGGATTTTCAGATTGGTGAGGAGGATTATTTTGAAATGATTTATAAGAAGACTGCTTCTTTATTTAAGGTTTCATGTGAGATTGGAGGTATACTTGGAGGTGCGAATTCTATAGAGTTGAATGCACTTTCAGAATATGGTGAGCATATTGGAGTTGCTTTTCAAATGAAGGATGATATTTTAGGAATTATGGGTGATGAGAATGTTTTAGGTAAACCTGTGGGGAGCGATTTAAGGGAGGGAAAGTGCACCCTTATACTTATTCATGCCCTTAGGCATGCTTCTGATGAGCAGAGGAAAATTATAATGAATGTTTACGGTAGAGAGAATATTTCATATGAAGAGGTTAGGCTTGTTATTGATGTTTTGAGGGATCTAGGTTCAATAGAGTATGTTGAGAATATTGCAAGGAAAAGAATAGTGCTTGCTAAGAATTCTCTTAAAGTTTTAGGTTCGAGTGAAGCTAAGAGTTTATTGCTTGATTTAGCTGATTTTATAGTTGCTAGAAGATATTGAGGTTTTGCTGGATGTTTCCTAGAGTTTTCATGAGAATTTCTGAGGATGAACTTTCAAAGTATGTATTGGATGGGATTGTTCAGAGGAGATTGCTTGTTTTATTTGATGGTGGTTTTAGGGTTTTTGATGTTGGCGATGCCTTGAGTTGTATGGGTGAATTTTATGTTCAAGAGATTTATGATGATGCTTATAAATGGATGGTTGATTTGGAGTCTGGAATTATTTTGAAAGATTGTGTTATACTCCCCTCTAAAGGTGTGGATCCTATTATTCTTAGGAGGGGGGATAAGGTTTGCTTAATGGAGGCCATTGGAAGGAATATTCACTCCTTTGTTAATCCTGGTGATGAAGTTTTTGTTGGTATGCGGATTGCTGCTATCTTTACTTGTAAGAGGGAGGTTAGATATTTAAGGTCGTCTGTTAAAGGTAGGGTTGTATATGTTGTTCAGATTGGAGATAAGCCTCAACGTTATCTCTTTATTATAGCTCCATTTGAAGGATGTGATGGATAGTATGTCTATTGAACTTTCTCCTGAGTTGGAGTTGTTGATTAAAAAGTATGCTCTTCTTAATGCTTATAGACATGAGGGTAAAGCTAGATTATCCCCTGTTATCTCTAAGATTTTAGGTGAGCGACCTGATTTAAAGAGGGTTGTTAAGCAACTTATACCCCATGTTGAGCGTATTATTAATGAAGTTAATTCTCTGAGTGTTGATGAGCAGAGGGTTTTAATTGAGAGTTACTGGCCTGAATTGATGGTTGAGAAGAAGAGGGTGGAGGTTAAGGGTTTACCTCCTCTTCCTAATGTTGAGAGATTTAAAAGGGTTAGAACTAGATTTGCTCCTAATCCAGATGCTCCTCTTCATCTGGGGAGTGCTAGGCCTATTATTTTATGTCATGAGTATGCGAGGATGTATGATGGAGTTTTTATTTTAAGGTTTGAGGATACTGATCCTAAGACTAAGCGTCCTATTATTGAGGTCTATGATTGGATTAGAGATGATTTAATCTGGCTTGGTGCTGGGTGGGATGAGGAGTATATTCAGTCTGATAGACTTGAAATTTATTATGGTTATGTTGAAAAGTTGATGGAGATGGATGATGCATATGTTTGTACTTGTCCTAGGGATGTTTTCAGCAAGTTTAAAGCTTCGAGGAAGCCTTGTCCCTGTCGTTCTAGGTCTGTTGAGGAAAGTTTGGAGTTATGGGACAGGATGAAGGTGGGTGAGATTGAGGAGGGTGGTGCTGTTGTTAGGATTAAAACCGATATGGCTCATCCTAATCCGGCTATTAGAGATTGGGTTGCTTTTCGTATAATAGATGTTGAGCGATATCCTCATCCTAGACCTGAGATTGGTAGTAAGTACTGGGTTTGGCCTACATATAATTTTGCCTGTGCAATTGATGACCATGAAATGGAGATTTCACATATTTTGAGGGGGAAGGAGCATATTAGTAATACGGTTAAGCAACAGTATATTTACAAGTATTTTGGTTGGGATTATCCTGAGGCTATACATTTTGGACGTTTAAAGTTGACTGGTTGGGTTTTAAGTAAGTCTAGGATTGCTGAAGGTATTAGGAGGGGGCTTTTTAAGTCTTGGGATGATCCTAGATTAGGTACACTTAAGGCTTTAAGGAGGAGAGGTTTTCTGCCTGAGGCTATTAGGGAGCTTATTATTCAAGTTGGAGTTAAACCTGTTGAGTCTTCAATTTCTCTTGAAAATCTTTATTCTATTAATAGGCGTTTTATCGAGCCTATCGCTAATAGGTTTTTCTTTATAGATGATCCTGTGGTTTTGAGGGTTAAAGGTCTTATGTCCAGTAGAGTTGTAGCTAGAGTTCCATTTCATCCAAGTTTTCCTGAGAGGGGTTATAGGAAGGTGGAGTTACATGTTATGGATGGCTTGTTGGAGCTTTATATTTCTAGACGTGATCTGGATATTTTGAAGTCGGGTTTAACCTTTAGGTTGATGGGTTTGATGAATCTTAAGGTGTGTGTGGTTGAGGATAACTTTGTTGTGGCTGAATTTCATAGTTTTAATGTTGATGAATTGCCTTCTAGATCGCCTATAATTCATTGGCTTCCCTGTGATAGATGGATTAAGGCTAGGGTTGTGATGCCTGATGCCTCTGTGATTGATGGTATTTGTGAAGAGTTTTGTGGAAGATTGAGGGTTGATGATAGAATTCAATTTGTTCGTTTTGGTTTTGTTAGATTGGACGAAGTTGATGATGTTCTTATTTTCTATTATACGCATCCTTAATCAGAAAAGTTTAATAAGTAGATTTTCACCGAATTTTATAACGCATGATTCGATGAGTGAGGTGAGATGATGTCTAAGCCGTTTTATGTTAGATTTGAGGTTCCATCTGAATTGGCTGAAAAAAGTTATGAGGCTTTACAGATTGCGAGGGATACGGGGAGGATTAAGAAGGGTACTAATGAGACTACAAAGGCTGTTGAGAGAGGTTTAGCTAAGCTTGTCTATATTGCTGAGGATGTTGATCCGCCTGAAATTGTAGCGCATTTACCGCTTCTCTGTGAGGAGAGGAAAATACCTTACATTTATGTTCCAAGTAAAGTTAAGTTAGGTAGGGCTACAGGTATAGAGGTTGCTGCTGCCTCTGCATGTATTATTGATCCTGGAGATGCCTCTGACCTAATTAAGGAGATCATCGCTGAGGTTGAGCGGATTAGAACTGGTGGCGTAAGTGAGGTTGGAGAGAAGGAAGAGTCTAAAGGGAAGACTAGGAAGCGTAAAGCTAAAAAGTGATTTGGGTAAAGCATAAATTCCCCCTAGTTTATTCATACTATAGCGGTGTTTAAGTTGAGCGGTACATATGATGCTACTCCTGCAGAAGTAATACAGATAATAGGTAGGACTGGTGTTACTGGAGAAGTTATACAGGTACGCGTACGTGTACTTGAGGGTAGGGATCGAGGTAGAATTTTGACTAGGAATGTTAAGGGGCCTGTAAGGCTTGGAGATATATTGATGCTCAGAGAGACTGAGAGGGAGGCTAGGAAGCTAACTCCTAGATAGAGGTGTCCTAGTTGAGTCTTCGTATTAGGAGATGTAGTTTTTGTGGCTCTGAGATTCCTAAGGGTTTCGGGATAATGTATGTTAGGAATGATGGCTCTATTCTTCACTTCTGTTCTAGTAAGTGTAGGAAGAATATGTTGATTTTGAAGCGGAAGCCATATAGGGTTAAGTGGGTTTTAAAGAGGGCTAAGACTAAATCTAAGTAGCTTATTTTATTTGTTAATAAGAGTTTTTAAATAGATTTAATTTAATTTGGCAGGAGGGTTATATATGTCAGATGCGGTTGAGAGGACGCTTGTATTAGTTAAGCCTGACGGTGTTGTTCGTGGACTTGTTGGGGAGATTATTAGTCGATTAGAGCGGAAGGGTTTGAAGATTGTTGGTTTGAAGATGTTGAAGCTTTCTAGGGAGAGGGCTGAGGAATTATATGCAGTTCATAGGGGGAAATCGTTTTTTGAGGGTTTAATTGGGTATGTTACTTCTGCGCCTATTGTTGCAATTGCTGTTGAGGGGAAGAATGCTGTTAGAGTTGTTAGGAATATTATTGGTTTGACTAATCCTGTTGATGCTAATCCTGGAACTATTAGAGGTGATTTTGCATTGAGTATTGATAGAAATATTGTTCATGCTGCTGATAGTGTTAGTAATGCTTTGAGGGAGCTTTCAATAATATTTAATTCGGATGAATTCTATTCATATAAAAGAGTCGACGAGGATTGGCTTTAGGGTATTGTTACTTATATATGCTGTTAGTATATTGGAGGATATAATGATGTCAAAAGAAAGGATAAGGCAACCTATAGTATGTGTGCTTGGACATGTTGATGTGGGTAAGACTGCTCTTCTAGATAAGATTAGAGGTACTGCTGTTATGCTTAGGGAGCCTGGAACAATGACTCAGCATATAGGTGCAAGTTTTATTCCGTGGAGTGTGTTAAGAAAGCTTTGTGGCCCTTTACTTAGTAGATTGAGAGTTGAAATTGAGGTTCCCGGACTCTTATTTATTGATACTCCTGGTCATGAAGCCTTTGTGAATTTGAGGCGTAGGGGGGGTTCTATTGCTGATATAGCGATTTTAGTTATTGATGTGACTGAGGGTTTTGAAAATCAGACCTATGAGTCTATTGAGATTTTAAGGGCTCGTAAAACTCCTTTTCTTGTTGCTGCTAATAAGATTGATAGGATTCCTGGCTGGAAGCCTGTTGAGGGCGCATGTTTTTTGGATAGTATTCGTAGGCAGGATGACTATATTGTTAAGCGTTTAGATGAGCTTATTCAATCAATAATCTATGAGTTTTATAAGCTTGGTTTTAAGGCTGATAGGTTTGATAGGGTTAAGGATTTTGCTAGAACTATCAGTATTGTACCAACTAGTGCTAAGACTGGTGAGGGTATTCCTGAGCTTTTAATGGTTTTAGCTGGTTTAACTCAGAGGTTTATGAGTGAGAGGTTAAGGTTTACTTCTGGTCCTGCTAGGGGTGTTGTTTTGGAGGTTAGAGAGGAGCCTGGACTTGGAACTACTATCGATGTCATAATTTATGATGGAATTATTAAGCGTGGAGATTTAATTGTGGTGGGTGGTCTTGAGAAGCCTATTGTTACTCGTGTTAGGTCGCTTCTGCTTCCTAAGCCCTTAGATGAAATGCGCTCTCCTGAGGATAAGTTTATGAGTGTTGATGAGGTTTCTGCTGCTACAGGTGTTAAGATTGTAGCTCCTAATTTGGAGGGTGTTGTTGCTGGTGCACCTTTACTTGTCGTTGATGATGTTAAGAGGATTGGTGAGCTTATTTCTCAGGTTGCTGAGGAAGTTTCTGGGTTGAGGCTTAAGAGGAAAATTTCAGGTGTTGTTTTGAAGACTGATACTTTAGGTTCCCTTGAGGCTCTCACGAGTTATTTGGAGCGTTTAGGTGTTCCAGTTAGATTTGCAGATGTAGGTCCGGTTTCTAAGAGGGATGTTGTTGAGGCTTCTATTGTGAAGGATTCTGATCCATATAGGGGTGTTATACTGGCTTTTAATGTTAAGGTTTTACCTGACGCTGAGGAGGAGGCTAAGAGTAGAGATATTAGAATATTTAGAGACGTGATTATTTATCGTTTAATTGAGGAATATCAGAAATGGTATGAAGAAATGGTTTATCGGGATCGCGTTAGAAAGTTTAGTGAGCTTATTAAGCCTGGTAAAATTAAGCTTCTTCCCGGATATGTTTTCAGAAGGAGTGATCCAGCTATTGTTGGGGTGGAGGTTGAGGTTGGTAGGATTTGTCCTGGTTACCAGTTGATGAGAGATGATGGTAAGATTATTGGAGAGATTATGCAAATTCAGGATAGGGGTAAGAGTGTTAAGGAGGCTGTAGCTGGACAGAGTGTTGCCATTTCAATTAAGGGGAATGTTATGGTGGGAAGACATATAAAGGAGGGTGATGTTCTCTACGTAAATGTACCTGAAAGCCATGTTAGGGTGTTGATTTCGGAGTTTAAGGGTATACTGTCTGATGATGAACTTGAACTCTTGAAGGAGTTGGGTAGAATTAGGAGGAAGGCTAGGAGGGTTGGTGGTGCCTGAGTTTAAGTTGGTTATTAGTGATCCTAAGAGTGGGAGAGCTAAGCAGATTACGATTAGTGAACCGGAGTCATATGCTCTAATTGGACTTAAAATTGGAGATGAAATTGATGGGTCTTCTATTGGTCTTCCAGGGTTACGATTGAGAATTACTGGAGGTTCAGATAAAGCTGGCTTCCCCATGCTTCCATATCTTCCTGGTGGGAGAAAGTATAGAATACTTCTTTCAGGTCCACCTGGCTTTAGACCTAAAGAGAAGGGTTTGAGGAGGAGAAAGATGGTTCGAGGAAATGTTATTACTGAGGATATTGTTCAGGTGAATATGGTGGTTGTGGAGGGGGAATTAAAATTTGAAGAGTTTGAGTCGGAAGAGTGAAGTTGAAGAGGTGGTTAAGCAGCCTGAATGTAATATTGGAACTACTGGTCATGTTGATCATGGTAAGACTACTTTGGTTCAAGCTTTAACTGGAGTTTGGGCTGCAAGGCATAGTGAAGAGTTAAAGCGTGGATTAACTTTAAAGTTAGGTTATGCTGATGCTAGTTTTAGGATTTGTCCTAATTGTCCTCCTCCTCAGCGATATACTACTGAGTCTATATGTAGGTTTTGTGGCTCTAAAACTATTTTGTTGAGACGTGTATCATTTGTGGATTGCCCTGGTCATGAGATGTTGATGGCTACTATGTTGTCTGGAGCTACTTTGATGGATGGTGCTTTACTTGTTATTGATGCGACGCAGCCATGTCCTCAACCTCAAACTAGGGAGCATTTAATTGCATTAGAGATTATTGGTGTTAAGAATATTGTCATTGTTCAGAATAAGGTTGAAATTCCTTCTAGGGAGAGGCTTTTAGAAAGTTATAATGAGATTTTAGATTTTGTTAAAGGCACGGTTGCTGAGAATGCTCCTATAATTCCTGTGTCTGCATTGCATAAGGCTAATATTGACGTCTTAATACAAGCTATTGAAGAGTATATTCCTACTCCCCAGAGGGATCCAACTAAGCCTCCGAGAATGCTTGTGGCTAGGTCTTTTGACGTTAATAAGCCTGGTACTCCTCCTGAGAAGCTTATGGGTGGTGTTTTGGGGGGTTCGATTATTCAAGGGAAGTTGAGGGTTGGAGATGAAATTGAAATTAGTCCTGGTCTACGTGTTGAGAGAATGGGTAAGGTTGAGTATGTTCCTCTCTATACTGAGATTATTAGTTTGAAGGCTGGTGAATTAGTGGTTGAAGAGGCGAATCCTGGTGGTTTAGTTGGTGTTGGCACCCTTCTTGATCCTTCATTGACGAAGGCAGATGCTTTAGTTGGTAATGTTATTGGTAAGCCTGGTACTCTTCCTCCAGTTTGGTATAATTTTTCATTTGAGGTTCATTTATTGGAATGGGTTGTTGGAACTAGAGAGTTACAAAAGGTTGAGCCAATTAGGTTTAAGGAGCCATTGATGATTAATGTTGGTACTGCAACTACTCTTGGAATTGTTACCGGTCTTTCTAGAGAGGAGGTTCATGTTACTTTAAGGAGACCTGTTTGTGCTGATGTGGGTGCAAGGATAGCTATTAGTAGGAGGATTAGTGGTCGTTGGAGGTTGATTGGATATGGCTTCATTAGAGGATGATAATAGGGTTAAAGTGGTTTTCGATTCTAATATGCTTTTAATGGCTGTACAGAAGCCCTTTAACCTCTTTGATGAGGTTTATAGAGTTTTGAACATGGCTTATAGGCCTATTGTTTTAACCGCTGTTAAAAACGAGCTGGATTACTTAGCTACTTTTGGTAGTCCTAAGGAGAGGAGGGAGAGTAGGCTTGCATTGGAATTGGTTAAGCGATGTGAGATTGTTGATTTCTGCTTTTTTAATGATGCCGATAATGCTATCTTAGAGTTTGCCCGCAAGTATAGGCGTGTGGTTGTAGCGACTAATGATATTGAGTTAAGAAGGAAGTTGAGGAAGCTTGGTGTCCCTGTGGTTTTTATGAGGGGTTTTGATCATTTGGATCTTGAGGGAGATATTTATTAATGTCAATGTCTCTAAGCTTTCTGGATTATCTTTATATTTAATTTGGAGGAATGTAGGGTGTATTATTTGTTGAGGATTTCTGATGTAGTTAGAATTCCCCCAGATAAATTTTCAGAGCCGCTAGAGGAAATTGCATTTGAAATTTTGAGGGAGAAGTATGAGGGACTTATTGATAGTGAACTTGGAATTATAATTGCAATTTCTAATATAGATGTATCTGATGTTGGTGTGATTATTCCTGGTGATGGTGCTACTTATCATGAGGTTAAATTTGATGCAATTGCATTTCTACCTCATGTCCAAGAAGTTGTTGAGGGGGAGATTGTTGAGGTTACTGATTTTGGTGCCTTTATACGTCTTGGACCTGTGGATGGTCTAATTCATGTTTCTCAAGTTATGGATGACTATATTGTTTATGATAAGCGTCGTGGTGCACTAATGGGTAGAGAGTCTCAGAGAATTTTACAGGAGGGTGACCTTGTTAGGGCTAGGATTGTAACTGTTAGTTTGTCTAGTAAGGGTGCTAGGGTTGGATTGACTATGAGGCAACCTTTCCTAGGTGTCCTATCTTGGATTGATGAGGATTTGAAGAGAATTAAGGGTGAAGTTGTAAGTGAAGTCAAGAAGTAGGGGATTTTCATGCCGCGTAGAGGTTTAATGTTTAAGGCTTGTAGGAAATGCCACTTTCTAGTTGACTTTGACGCTCAAGTATGTCCAAATTGTGGTTCTAAGGATTTTTCCGAGGATTGGAGGGGCTTAGTTATAATTTTAGATTCTTCTTCTGAGACTGCTAAGATCTTGGAGAAGAATAAGCCGGGGAAGTATGCAATTGAAGTACACTGAGAATACCTTTCAATTTACTGATTTAATGCTTCCCATAGACTTTAGAGAGCAGTTTAGGAGACCTTTTGGACTTATTTTTAGGGGTGATGAGTTGGAGGTGGGGAGGAGGCTTATAGGCTTTGTTGAGGAGTTTAATCCCTTGAAATTTATTTGTGTTGGTGACATGGTTTTACATTATATTTTATATTTCAATTTTGTTCCTGATTTGGCTATTGTTGATTTTAAGGTTTCTAGGAGAAGTGTAAGTTTTGATTTTGATATAAGTGTTTTTGATGGTGTTTTTAGGGTTTCTAATCCTGCTGGTTTTATAACTTGTAATGCTTGGATGGCTATTCAATATGCTTTAGCTCTTGATGGTAGATATTTAATTGAAGTTGATGGTGAGGAGGACTTATTGGCTCTTCCAGCTGTTTTATGTGCTCCTATTGGTTCCATTGTGTCTTTTGGATTGCCTGATGAGGGTGTTATGGTTGTTCCAGTTAATTTAATTTCTAGACGTGAGGCTTTTAGACTGTTGGGTTTACTTAAGCCCTGTAGCTCTGATTAAATTATATAAGTGGGTGTGTAGGATTTAGTCATCTAGTTAGAGGTGAATTGTAAATTGAGTGGCGAAAGATTTCGAATTGAGATTGTTGAGAAGAGGGATAATCCATTAATTGATAGAATTGAATTGGATGTTATAATTTATCATATCGGTTCAGGGACTCCTGATAGATTTAGTGTTAGAAGGGAAATTGCTTCTCAATTTAATGTGCCTTTAGATTGTGTTTATATTAGAAGTATTAAGACTGAGTATGGTATAGGTAGGAGTTTGGGGAGAATTCATATTTATCGTTCTCCTGAGAGAGCCAAGGTTATTGAGCCTGAATATATTAGGGCTAGAAATGAGCCCTCAAAGAAGGAGGAAGAGTAGAGCGGTTTATTTAAGGGGTTTATGATGTAATGTTAATTTTAGGTATAGAATGTACTGCTCATACCTTTGGTTGCGGTATTGCATCTTCAGAGGGTGAGATTTTAATTAACGTTAATGATGAGTATATTCCTCCTAGTGGTGGTATTCATCCTAGAGAGGCTGCTCGTCATCATTCAGCAGTAGCTCCCGAGATTATTAGAAGGGTTTTTGAGGAGTCTGGAGTCAGAGTTAGTGATATTGATGGTATCGCTGTTTCTCTTGGTCCTGGTTTGGGTCCCTGTTTGAGGACTGGTGCTACTGTTGCTAGGGCTCTATCAGTGTTTTTAGGTAAGCCTTTAATTCCAGTTAACCATTGTGTCGCCCATATTGAAATTGGTAGGTTGACTTGTAATCTTAATGACCCATTAGTTGTCTATGTTTCAGGTGGCAACACTATTATTGCTGCTTATGTTGAGGGGAAGTATCGTGTTTTTGGGGAGACTATGGATATTGCTTTAGGTAATTGTCTTGATGTTTTTGCTAGGAAGGCTGGTTTACCTCATCCTGGCGGTCCTCATGTTGAAAGACTTGCAAGGAAGGGTAAGAATTTTATTCAGCTACCCTACATTGTTAAGGGTCAAGATGTTTCTTTTTCTGGTCTTTTAACTGCTGCTTTGAGGAAGTTGGAGGAGGGTTTTAGATTGGAGGATCTATGTTATAGTTTGCAAGAAGTTGCATTTTCAATGATATGTGAAGTTGCTGAGAGGGCGATTACGCATACTAGGAAGAGGGAGGTTTTATTGACTGGTGGTGTTGCAGCTAATAGGAGGTTGCAGGAGATGTTGGGTCTAGTTGCAACTGAGCATGATGCTGTCTTTAAAGTTGTGCCTCGTGAGTATGCAGGGGATAATGGTGCAATGATTGCTTGGACTGGAGTTTTATCTTTAAAGCATAATATTATCCTCCCAGTTGAGGAGAGTTTTGTTAAGCCGAGGTGGCGTTTAGATCAAGTTGATGTCCCTTGGATGGAGGATTAATTTTGTCCTTGTTGAAGAAGGGTGCTGAAGCCTACTTATATGTTGACGAATGGTTTGGATTTAAGGTTATAAGGAAGGTTAGAGTTCCCAAGAATTTTAGAGTTCCTATTCTTGATGAGTATTTGAGGAGGTTTAGGACAGTTAATGAAGCGAAACTTCTAATGAAGTCGAGGTCATGTGGAGTTCCAACTCCAATTGTCTTTGATGTTGACTTATCTAGAACTACGATTGTTATGGAGTTTATTGAAGGGGAACTATTGAGGGATCTGCTTTCTAATCTTTCTAGTTTTGAGAGGCGAGATTTATGTAGAAAGATTGGTAGGTATATTGGTTTGCTACATTCTAACGGTATTGTTCATGGTGACTTGACGACTTCTAATATGCTTCTTCTTGACGGTAAGATCTACCTTATCGATTTTGGTTTAGGTGAGTTTACTAGAGAGATTGAGGCTATGGGTGTAGATTTGCATTTGATGTTGAGGGCTTTGGAAAGCACTCATTATAATATAGCTGATGAATGCTTTAGAAGTGTGGTTGAAGGATATAGTAGTGTTTTTGGTGAAGCTGAGAGGGTTTTAGGAAAGGTTGAGGAAATACGGTTGAGGGGGAGGTATGTTTCTGAGCGTAGACATAGATCATAAGCTTTTGTTTGTCACTATGAATAGGCATAAATTTGAGGAGGCTTTTCAAGTTTTAATTTCATTTGGAATTAAATTGGAGCAAGTGTCTATAGGGAGGGTTGAAGTTCAATCTAATGATTTAGAGGAAATTGCATTGATTAGTGCGAAGTGTGCTGTTAAAGCACTTAGAAAACCTCTTGTAGTTGAGGATGCAGGTCTCTTCATTGAAGCTTTAAATGGTTTTCCAGGTCCATTTTCATCCTATGTTTATAAAACTATTGGTGTGAATGGAATTTTGAAGTTGATGCTCGGCATCGAGAATAGAAGTGCATGCTTTAGATCTGCAGTAGCTTTTTGTTCTCCAGATGGTGTTTGTAGAGTGTTTATTGGTGAGGTTTTTGGGGAAATAGCTTATGAGGCTAGGGGTAGTGGTGGTTTTGGGTTTGACCCAATATTTATTCCCTATGGATCCAATGGGAGAACTTTTGCTGAAATGAATATTGCTGAAAAAAATTTATTTTCTCATAGGGCGAGAGCTTTTAGAGAGTTTGGTAAATGGTTTGTTAGGGAGATGTAAATAAACACTTAAATATTTTTGAGTGTTATTCGATTAAGATTTGTGGAGGAGTAGAGATGCGGAAGAGTAAGGAGAAGGGTAAGTCTCATTCCACTAGACCTGTAAGAAGTACTCCGCCTAAGTGGTGTAAGTATACTGCAGAGGAGGTTGAAAACTTAGTTATAGAGTTGGCTAAGAGAGGTAATCCTCCTTCTATGATTGGAGTAATTTTGAGGGATCAGTATGGAATTCCCCTAGTTAAACAGATTACTGGTAAGAAGATTACTGAGATTTTAAGGGAGAAGGGTTTTGCACCATCACTTCCAGAGGATTTAGCTAACTTGATTAGGAGGGCTGAGAGGATTAGAAGGCATTTAGAGGAGCATCCTAAGGATAAGCATAGCAGACGTGGTTTACAGTTAATTGAGTCTAAAATTTGGAGGTTGACCAAGTATTATATTAGGACTGGTAGACTTCCAAGTAATTGGAGTTATACGAGATTGAAGTTGCAGTTTCAGAGGCGCTAGTGGTAGATTGCCTTGAATATGGATAATTCATCTGTGAGTAAGTTGAATGATAGAGTCAATTTTGCATCTAAGGCTATTTTAGAGTGGATTGAACATGATTATGCTATAACTGTTATTTCTCATCTTGATGCTGATGGTTTGACTGCTGCTGGTATTATTGGCTCTATGTTGGAGAGGTTAAATGCATCATTTAAGATTAGAATACTTAAGCAGTTGGATGAATCTTCATTGAAGGATTTGGGTTCTGAGCCTATTTCTCATGTAATTTTTACTGATTTAGGTAGTGGTCAGAAGGACTTAATTTATAGTTTTTTGCCTGAATGTCAAGTTGTTGTAATTGATCATCATCAGCCAATAGATTATGAATTTGAAAACTGTGTTGAAGTTAATCCACATCTGTTTAGTATTGATGGTTCGATTTCTATTAGCTCCTCTGGTTTGTCTTATCTTGTTGCTAAGAGTGTTGATTTGGATAATGTTGATTTGGCTCCTATTGCTATTGTTGGAGCTTTAGGGGATAGACAAGATTCAGGTAGACATCATAATTTGATAGGTTTGAATGAATCTATTGTTAAGGAGGCTGTTGAAGCTGGTTTTCTAGAGGTTAAGTTTGGTTTGAGGCTTTTTGGTTTTGAATCTAGACCTGTAGTTAAAAGTTTAGAATATACTATTGATCCTCTTATACCTGGTCTGACTGGTAATTATAATGCTTGCTTAAAGTTTTTAGAGCGTATTGGTGTTAATCCTATTGATGAGGATGGTAATCTTAGGAGGTTATCTGATCTATCTTCTAATGAACTTCGTGTTCTTATGATTAACTTGGTTAAGTATATGTTGAGTAAGGGTATTGAAAGTAAGGAAGCTGAAAGTATTATGGGTACTATTTACACTATTTCTCGTGAGCCTCCTACCTCTTCTTTAAGGGATGCCAGGGAGTTCGCTTCTCTTTTGAACGCATGTGGCCGTCTAGGTTTTCCTAGTATTGGTGTTGCAATTTGTATGGGTAGGAGGGGTGAGGTACTTGATAGGGCTGAAAAATTGATGGTTGAGTATAGGCTGACTCTTTTAAAGTATCTTGACTGGCTTTCACGTAATTTAGATAAGGTTAGGCAGACTAGATTTCTACAGGTTATTTATGGTGGGGATTTTGTTGATGATAGGATTGTTGGTACTTTAATTTCAATAGCTCTTTCATCTAGAATTTTGTCTCCGAGGAAGGTTGCTGTTGCCTTTGCAGTTTCTCCTGAAGGTAGAGTTAAAGTTTCAGCTAGGGCTAGTAAAGAATTGTCTCGTAGGGGGTTAAATTTAGGTTTAGCTATTAGGAGTGCTGCTTATCAAGTAGATGGTATTGGTGGTGGGCATGATGTTGCTGCTGGAGCTCAGATTCCATCAAATTCTGAGGAAGTCTTCATTGAGATTCTTGATAAGTTAATTGCTGAGCAACTTGGAGGTGAATAATTTGCATGAAGCAGTTATTAAAATTATTTTTGATGATGAGGAGACTGCTAACTCTATTCTTCTTGCAATTGAGCCTGATAATATGCAGGCTCCATCTATACTAGATATAGAGTCAAGGATTGTTGGTAAATGTTTAGAGGTTTCTATTACTTGTCGGGGTAAGCTTGAAACTTTGATTTATACTGTAGATGACTTGTTGTCATGTATTCAAGTTGCTGAAAAATCAATTAAATCTATCCAATAGAGTTATAAGTGAGATTTCCTAATTGGCGTTAAGCCAGTGTGGGGTGTTGAAAAGTGTCTTCGAGGGGTAGGGGTAGAGCTAGGGATAAATGGCGTATGAAGAAGTGGTATACTGTATTAGCTTCTAGTGCTTTTGGTAATGTTGAGATAGGTAGGATTCCTGCAGATGATCCGTCGAAACTTAAAGGTAGGGTGATTGAAACTTCTCTTAGTGATTTGACGGGAGATTTCTCGCTTCTTCATGTTAAACTGTATTTTCAGATAATTGATGTTGAGGGTGATGTAGCTAAAACTGTTTTTAAGGGTCATGATTTGACGAGGGATTATCTGAGAAGTCTGATACGTAGAGGTAGCTCTAGAGTTGATGGAATATTTAAGGTTACAACTAGGGATGGATATACGCTCAGAGTTTCTGCTATAGCTTTGACTAGGCATAGAGCTAAGACTTCTCAGGAGAGGGCTATTAGGAAGATTATGAAGGAAATTATTGAAGCTAAGGCTCAGCAGTTATCTTTTGATGAATTTGTTCAGCAGGCAGTTTTAGGTAAGATTGCATCTGAAATTTATAATGAAGCTAAGAAGATTTATCCTCTAAGGAAGGTTGAAGTTAGAAAGAGTAAATTACTATCTAGGCCTTCAATGGTTAAGCGGGAAGTTCCTGTTTCCACTCCACCCGCATAGTTTTGTGGCGGTGGAATATGAATTTAGAGGATGAACGTCTTCTAGTTGCAAAGGAGGCAGCTAGATTACTTTATTATCGGTTGGCTACTGAATATAAGTTTGCTAAGTTGAGAGCTGCTAGGGAATTAGGGGTAACTGTTCTTCCAAGTAACCGTGAAGTGGCTGAACAGCTTGATGCTTTAGCAGACTTGCTTGAAGGAGAGTTACGTATTAAGAGGCTTATTCAAATGCGTAGGGAGGCTTTGCGGATTATGAGGATTCTCAGGGATTTTTCTCCTAGACTTATTGGAAGTGTTTGGAGGGGTACTGCTAGGATTGGAAGTGATATTGATATTATTGTTTATACTGATTCTCCTGGTGTTGTAATTGAGAGATTGAGGTCTAATGGTTTTTCAATATTGTTTATTGAGAGAAAAGCTAAAGTTTATTCTGATACTGGAGTGAAGAAAGTTTATACTCATATTCATGTTTCCCTTCCATATAATTTTAAGGCTGAGATTGTTGTCCGGGACCTTGAAGACATCAATGTTGAGGAGGTTTGTGATATTTATGGTGATGTGATTAAGGGTTTATCTGTCGATGAGCTTGAAAGGGTTTTAGTGGAGGATCCTACTAGGAAATTTCTCCCATAACTTTATTAAATTTAATTTTTTTAGAGTTCTTGATGTTTATTGAGGAAGTCAATGTTGTAAGGAAGGATTGGAGAAAGGTTGACTTAAAATTTGCATTATGTTATCCAAGTTTTTATAGGGTTGGTATGTCATGTTTAGCTATACATTTAATATATGAACTTTTGAATGTTAGGGATGATGTTTTATGTGAGCGTATATTTTTTGAGCCTTACTTTAATTTTAGGAGTATTGAATCTAATAGGTTTTTGAGAGATTTTGATGTTATTGGTTTTTCTCTTCAGTATGAAGTTGATTATGTGAATTTTGTTCGTATGCTTTTATTGTCTAATATACCTGTATATTCGAGGGATAGAGGGGCTGGTTATCCCATAGTTATTGCTGGTGGTCCTGCAGTTTCTTCTAACCCTGAGCCTATCGCTCCTCTAGTTGACGTTGTGGTTATTGGAGAGTTAGAGCCTATTATCGATGATATCTTAGATGTTCTCATTAATAGCGAAAATAAAGAGAGTTGTTTAGATGAGTTAATGAGTATTAGGGGTGTTTATGTTACGAGGGATGTTTATAATGTTAAGAGGAGTTGGGTTAAATCTTTAGATGATGCACATCATGCAATTGCACAGATAATTCCTCAAGTTAAATCTACTAGTCGCTTTTCCCCTATTTTCGGCCGCTCCTTCTTGTTGGAGGTCACTAGAGGATGTAAGTGGGCTTGTAAATTCTGTCTTGAAGGCTTTAATTATCGTCCTTTTAGGGAGCGTTCTATTAGTGTTATTGAAGAGATATTGGATGAAGGGTTAAAGAGGACTGGTGTAAGTAAAGTTGTTGTTATTGGTTCTGATGCGTCTGATCATAGTGGATTTGAAGATATTTGCGAGTATATTGTTTCGAGGAATTGGAGGCTATCTATCCCTTCTATGAGGGCTAAGGCTGTCAATGAGAGAGTTGCCAGACTTTTAGTTAAGGGTGGACAGAGAACATTGACATTAGCTCCTGAAACTGGCTCTGATAATCTGCGTCGTTCTATTGGTAAATTTCTTTCTAATGAGGATATTGTTGATGCTGCTAAAATTGCCCTTTCCTGTGGTGTTCGGAATATTAAGTTGTACTTTATTATTGGCTTACCGAATGAGACTATGGATGATGTGAAGTCGATTTTCTATTTAGCTAGGCGTGTAGCTGATGTTGGTTTTTCTTTTCCTAGAAGTGTTAGATTAACTGTTAGTGTTTTTATTCCTAAGGCTAATACTCCTTTCCAATGGTATGGTTTAGATAGTTTATCTAATTTGCGTAATAAAATAAAGATTTTAAGAAGACTTTGTGCTAAAGATAGGAGGATTGAATTGAGGGTTATGCGTTTGAGGGAGGCTGTTATTCAAGCTTTCTTGTCGAGGGCTGATAGAAAGGCTGCCTCTTTAATTGTTAATGTAGCTAAGTTTAATGGTTCTCTTAGTGCTTGGAGGAAGGCTGAGAAGATTGCTGGAATTTCTATTGAAAGGGAGGTTACTGCTAACATGTCTTTAGAATATTCTTTTCCATGGAATTTTATTGAGGTTGCTTGAGTTGATATATAAGTTTAAATTGCTTTTTTCATATTATATGTTGGGATGGATCTCTATTGAGTACTGATTGGAATACTTTGAGGAAATATTTTCCTAATCTAGCTAGGGAGATTGAAAAGAAGCAGAGTATTTCTATTCCTATTAGTGGTTTTAGGTCTGATTCTAAGGCTGGAGAGAAAATTGCGTCTAGAAATCCCTTTGAGAGGAAGCCTAAGTTTTGGGGTTATATTCCTGATGTTATAGATTTTATTAGGCGATGTGATAATGATGAGCAAGCCCTTGAGATAATAGAGTTTTTAGAGAAGCGGGGGGAGATTTCCGAGGAGTATGCTGATAGGCTTAAGAGACAGTTGAGAGAGAAGGGTGTTAGAAGTTTTGGTTCTAAGAAGGAGCCTGGATGGTATTTTAGAGAGGATCCATATTATTGTTCTCATTGATTTATTTTCTAGCTTTTACAGCTACTATTTTGATTACATCATTCATTTTTAATTGATAGTCTTCTCCTATTCGATGCTTTGTTTTCGCATTTATTGCATAGATGAATGTTTCTCCCAATTCACTATGGATCATATATGCTAGTTGTTTAGCTGTTGTTCCTTCTGGGATTAGGATTGCATCTGGTAGAACGTTTCCTTTATGGTCTGTATATTTAGTGGCATCTTCTACTGGATATACTACTATCATTTTCAATACTTTGAGGAATGCTGTATTAATGACTTCTTGTATTCCTGTTGATTTCCATGGCTTAAGTACCTTCTCTCTTATGGTTTCCAGAGCTTTCAATTGTTTTCCTGTTAGATTTCCCGGTTTTAATATTTCGAAGTCGCTGTCTCCAGAATTATACTTTATTAATCCCTTTTTCGCTGCTTTTTTCAGTGCTAGTTCAGCTTCAGCACTACATGGAATTATAATGTAGTCTTTGAATTCTTTTCTTAGTTTCTTTAGATTATCTGGTGATGTTGGTAAATCTATTTTGTTTGCAGCTATTATTATGGGCTTAGATGTTCTTCTAAGTTCTATTGAGAACTTGATAATATCTTCTTCTCTCCATAATGTTAATTTTTTCCCTTCAAGATCCGCCATTTTTAATGCCTTTGAAACTTGCTTTCTATTTACTTCTAATCCGCTTAGTCTTTCTGCTAGTGCTGTTGAGAGATCCTCTCTTGAGTGTTCTACTAGTCTTGATAATCTTTTCCAATCTCTCATTAATATCTGGGCAATCCACATTGAAATTTCTCTTTCCAGGAATCTTACATCTTCACATGGATCGTGTTCTCCAAGCTTCACTGGTCTTCCTTCAATATCAGTTCCACCTGAGGTGTCGACTACATGTATTAGTACGTCTGCTCTTCTAAGCTCATCTAGAAATTTATTTCCTAATCCTCTTCCTTTCCATGCGTCAGGTACTAGTCCAGCTACATCTATTAATTCTACTGGCACTAGTCTATTTCCATTTATGCATACCGAGTTTCTAGGATCATCCTTTACGTTAAGTTCTCTACATACACATTTTACTTTAACGTATGCTACACCCTTGTTTGCATTAATTGTTGTGAATGGGTATGGTGCTATTTTTACTGGTATTAATGTCGCGGCACTGAAGAAGGTTGACTTTCCTGTGTTTGGCTTTCCTACTAACCCAGCTTGTCTTGCCAATTTTTTCCCTCAATGCTAAATAATTTAATCCCTAAGTAATATAATTCACCTAGGTGGATGAGTATGGAGAGAGTAGCAGTTGTTGGTTTAGGTCCTGCAGGTTTATGGTCTGCAATTTCAGCTAGAATGACTAATCGTTCAGTTAGAGTTACTGTTGTGACTGATGAAGAGTTTCCTACTTATTCTAGATGTGGTCTACCTTTCGTTATTAGTGGTGAAATTAAGAGTTTTGAAGAATTAATTATTACTTCAATGAAATATTTAGAGTCTATTGGAGTTGAAGTTTTAATTAAGAGTCGTGCTATTGAGGTTAATGGTGAGAGTCTCTTAGTTGAGCGTAATGGCTATGTTGAAAAAATTGCTTTTTCATCTCTAGTTTTTGCTACTGGTAGTAAACCCTCTATTCCACCTATTCCTGGAAGAGATTTGAATGGAGTTTATACTTTGAGGACTATCAGAGATGGTATGAGGATTGCTGATGAGGTGAAGAGGGCGAGAAATGCAGTAGTTGTTGGTGCTGGTGCTATTGGACTTGAAGTTGCTGAGGCATTGAATAAATTGGGTTTAAATGTAACTTTAGTTGAAATTATGCCTAGGGTTCTTCCAGCAATTTTAGATGATGATATGGCGAGGATTCTCCATAGATTTATTTCTTCTAAAGTTAATCTAATGTTAAATTCTCGTGTTGAGGAAATTGTTGGAGGTAATAGGGTCAAGGAGGTCATTATAAATGATAATCATTATCCTTGCGACTTCATTGTCATGGCTACTGGAGTTAGACCTAATGTTGATTTAGCTAGGACTGCGGGTGTAATTATTGGTAAATTGGGTGGAATAGTTACTGATGAGAAAATGCAGACTTCTAATGGCAATATGTATGCTGCTGGTGATTGCGCTGAAACTTTCCATCTAATAACTAGAAAACCCTTCTTACCCTTACTTGGTACAGCTGCATATAGGCAGGGCAGGATAGCTGGTGTTAACTCTGCTGGTGGTTTAGCATTATATCATGGTGCTTTAGGTTCAACTGTTCTCAAGGTTTTTGGAGTTGAAGTTGGATTTACGGGTTTGACGACTAGTCAAGCTCTCGAGAATGGTTATAATGTGATTTCTAGCAAGGTTAGATGGAAGACTAGAGCTGAATATTATCCTGGAGCTAAAGATATAGTTGTAAAGTTGATTTTTAATGTTGATGATGGTAGGCTTATAGGTGGACAGATAATTGGTGGAGAGGCTGTTGCTCCTAGAGTTAATATGCTTGCTACTGCTATGACTTGTGGTATGGATGTAGATGGCTTAGTATCTATTGATACTTGCTATAGTCCACCAGTTGCAGATACTATTGAGCCTATAGTTAGGGCTGCTGAGGTTGCATTAAGAAAATTTAAGAAGTAATGATCTTTAATCATAAGTGGTGTTTACCATGAAGGTGTTGGTGACCGATCCCGTACATGAGGATGGTTTAAGGATGCTTATGAATGAGGGCTTTAAGGTTGATTTGGCTTATGGTGTTAATGGGAAGGAGCTGAAAGAGAAGATTAAGGATTATGATGTAGTGATAGTTAGGAGTAGAACTAAGGTTACTAGGGAGATTATTGAGGCTTCCAAAAAATTGAAGGTTATTGGTAGAGCTGGAGTTGGATTAGATAATATTGATTTAAAGGCTGCTGAGGAGTATGGAATTAAGGTGCTTTCCAGTCCAGAGGCACCTACAGTGGCAGTGGCTGAATTGGTTTTCGGTTTGCTCTTAAGTCTTTCCAGGAAGATTTCCTATTGTGACCGTATGATGAAGGAGGGTAGATGGGTTAAGCGGGAGGCTTTAGGATTTGAACTTAAAGGTAAAACTTTAGGTATAATTGGTCTTGGAAGAATTGGTAGAGAGGTTGCGGTTCGAGCTAATGCCTTTGCTATGAGAGTGATATATCATGATGTATATAGGCCTAGCAGTGATGTTGAAAGAAGTTTAGGCGTTGAATTTAAGGAATTTTCAGATTTACTGCGTGAATCTGATATTATTACTGTCCATGTACCGTTGACTCCTCAAACTTATCATTTAATTGGTGAGAAAGAATTTTCATTAATGAAGGATGGAGTTATTTTAGTGAACACTTCACGTGGACCTGTTGTTGATACTAAAGCATTATTGAATGCATTGAAGAGTGGTAAGGTTTCTGGTGCATGTTTAGATGTGTTTGAGCATGAACCTCCAGCTGAAGAATGGGAGTTAGAGTTGATTAGACTTCCAAATGTAATAGCTACTCCACATATTGGTGCCATGACTGTTGAAGCTCAGAGGAATGCTTCCATAATTCTTGCAAATAAAATAATTTCCCTATTTAGAGGAGAAAAACTTTAAAGTCAATTTGTGAATGATATGGCAGTCTAGTGATTTATAGTTAATGTAAGGTGATACGTAATGTATAAGTATCTTGCACTCCTATGGAAGAAGCCAGGTGTAGGACTGTTAGCTGAGTTAATGAAATCTAGATTAATTAAATGGAGAAGACAGCCCACGGTAGTCCGAGTGGAGAAGCCTTTAAGAGTTAATAGGGCAAGAGCACTAGGATACAAGGCGAAGCAAGGTTTCGTTGTAGCTAGAGTTAGAGTTCGAAAAGGTGGCTTAAGTAAGCCTAGACCTAGAAGTGGGAGAAGACCTAAGAGAATGGGTGTGTTGGGTCATACTCCTAGAAAAAGTCTTCAGTGGATAGCTGAAGAAAAAGCTGCTAGGAAATTCCCGAATCTCGAGGTTCTAGGTAGCTACTGGGTTGCAGAGGATGGGAGGTTTAAGTGGTTTGAGGTTGTATTGGTGGATCCACATCATCCAGCCATTAAGAATGACCCTGATGTAAACTGGATTTGTAATTCATCACAAAGAGGGAGAGTTTTCCGTGGACTTACTCCAGCTGGGAGAAAGTCTAGGGGACTAACAGTTAAGGGTAAAAGAGCAGTTAAAAATAGGCCAAGTAGAAAGGCTGCATTTAAGAGGGCTGGTAGAAAAAAGAGAAAGAAAGGTTGATTTAATGTCTACTAGAAAGTTCGCTATTTCTGAAATAAAATTAGAGGCATTTTCACATGCAACTGAAAATCCTAAAAAAGTAGAGAAGGCCATGTTAACCTTAATTCCAGAGAATCTACAATCCAACATTAGAATACAGAGAAGTAGAGTGGAGGGGTATTATGGGAATCCTATTTTAATAATGAAGATTAGGATTAAAGATGAAGATATTATTAAGAGGATTATCGAGTATATTTCTTCTAAGTTAGATAGTTTAGATAAGAAGTTTTTAGAGTCCACCTTTGATTTAAGAGTTGATAAAAGTAAGAATCTTTACATGCGCTTTGATAAGGATGATGCTTATAGTGGAAAATTAACATTATCTGACTCGAGTGATGTAATTAAAGTTATTCTTTCATTTACATCTATTAAACGGAAAAAAGATTTAATTAGCATTTGTAGAAGACTTGGATTACTACCCACTAAAGAGACTAGTTAACTATCAGTTTCCAACATTTAATTTTCATTGAAATTATAGTTGAGTTTAGCTGAAATTAGCACTTATATAATAGAATTAGAATGGTAGCAAGTCAGCAATTAAATCGTAGCTTAAAATAATATGTATTGTATGAGGAATAATTAGTAATAGCAATATGAGTAGGTTAAGTGGGGATTAAACCTTGCCAAAAAGATTCTTTATAGACTTGAATATAAAATCTAATATTTCAACTGGTCAATCAAGTCCACTAGAAATCGCGCAAATGGCCGCTCATCTAGGTTTTAAAGCTATAGCTCTCTCCGATTTTAACTTTAAAAATTTAGGCATAATTAGTGAAGTTAAAAAAGTCTTTAAGGATTACGGAATAGATCTAGTTACAAGAGCAGATATAGATGAGAACACACCAAAACAATTAAAACAAGCACTAAGAAAACTAAGGAGAAAAGTGGAAGTAATAGCCGTTTTTTGCAAAAACTTGAATGTAGCGAGACTTGCTGCGAGGGATAGAAGAGTGGATTTGCTCTACTTTTCAATTAAAAGCTGGAAGAAAAATTTTTTCGATAAATCTGAAGCACATCTCGCACTCCAAGGAGAATCAATGCTAGAGATAAATTTAAACCCATTAATTAAGGCAAAAACCCATGGAGAGCGAATACAAGCAATCAGAATATACTCGGAAAACATTAAGATTGCAAAAAAACATAATGTGCCAATAATAGTGACAAGCGGGGCCTCTAGTATATATGAAATGAGAGCACCTAGAGAACTAGCTGCACTTGCAGCTCTACTGGGGCTAACAGACTTCGAAGCGAGAGAATCATTATCCAACATACCTTTAAATCTAATTAAAAAGAATAGAGAGAAGCTAAGCAACCTGTACATAATGCCTGGAGTAAAAATAATTGAAAAGGCGAACAAAAATGATAAAAACACATAGAAATCGCTACATAATCTTTGAAATACATTCACCCAAACCATTAAACTTAAGCAAGCAGAAATTATTAAAGCATATTTTCGATGCGAATCTAAGATTGTTTGGTGAAGTTGGTTCAAGCTTGATTTTCATAAACCTTATAGAATATGAAAAAGATCTTCAAAGAGGAATAATAAGATGTAATCATAAATCAGTATTGAAGTTACGAGCTGCCCTAGCTTCCATACATGAAATAGAGGGTATTCCCACCCTGATACATATAGTAAAAATTACTGGAACAATTAGGAAGGCAAGAGAAATACTTAATAGTCTCCCCAAGACATTCATTTTGGGGGATGAAGAAGCCGTCCCAGTAGTCTGACTTTGGGCGGAGAATGACGTTCTCGCGACGAACCGACCCCAACACTGCTTTTTTAACCTTTAATTCATGGTGGAAAAGCCAGCAGAAAGCCGTTTACATGACAAGTTTAAAACAGGCATTTATTGAGAGTCCTTCCTGTATGGATACATAGTATAATTTATGCAACATTTATCTTGAAGCATAAATTACTTCAAATTCATCTTGCTCTATTCTTTTAATCAATCTTTCGGTAATGAATTCCAACTAGTCCTTAGGTTTAACATAAGCGTACAGAATATCTGTTTCTAACATCATAACTGCTTTCTCCTCTCAGCTCTTCTAACCGCACTTCTTTGGCTAGCTCTTCAGCCATCTCCTTTAATTCATGCTGAGTCCTACTGGTCTTCAACCAGTTTTTAACATGGTTAATAGGTTTTGTTGGAATGGATGGTAGAATTTTATCCGTGAAGGTTCGGGATATAAGCTTGAAGGAAGTTTTTATTCACTATGTAGGTGAAGGTGGAGTTGAATGAATCTACTTGGCTTTGAGGGGTTTAAGAAGATTTTTGGGATGGTCTTCGACTATTTAGATGGTTTTTATGGGTTAAAATTGTTAGTGTTGGATGGGCTTTACCTTTCGAGTTTATTGGTGTTTTAGTGTCTGTGGCTGTGTATTATTTTTATACTCTTGGGTTGACTGGTTGGGTTTAAGTTTTCTGGTGGCAAGCACAATTTGGCTTACAGGTATTCTAATGCCTCAAAGTCCATTACTATGGTTTTTAGAGGTTTTGGTGTCACTTGCCTCTGGTGTTTATTTTCCCGTAGATTTACTTCCTGGTTGGTTGAAGTTATTCTCATACTTCTTGCCCCACTATTATTGTGTGGATGCGATTAGATCCATATTTGCTTTTAAAAGTGGTGATTTTACTGATTATGCTGTTAAGCTCTCCATATACATGGTGGCCTCAATTTCAATTGGCTTATTTGCATTTCACAAATCATATGTGCTGTTTGGAAAGAAAAGACCCCCATCTCCCTTATAGATTCTAGAAGGAGTCCTTACTTCCATTGTTGGAAATGAGTTTTTTCTTTTAGTTTTAATTTTGAACTTTACTTTCATAATGAGTGTCACTTATCTTAAATATTTTTATGTTATATCCTTTATAATTTGATACTATAGAATTTTTAAAATATCCCCAATAAGCATTAATTCGATGTTTTAACTCTTTCCACTCAAATATGTAAGTACCTGACGGTGAAGTAGCATTTTGATTATATTCAACTTGAGACCAAACCTTAATACTTCCCTTAGTAAATCCAGTATATTCATGGTATTGATATCCACCTGCAAAAATATTCCAATAATATGGGTCAGAATGGTCATTATCAAGGTAAAGCATGTAAAATTTACCTATAGTCACTGAACCAAATCTTTTATGTATAATATAATAAGGGCCATTTTTAACAGTATAATAAAATTTATTTTCATAAGTATATTCATCTACCCGTTTTCTACATAATCCAACTTCAATAAATTTATCAGAATCTTCAAGAACGCATATATGTGACCAAATAATTTCACCTACTTTTATTGAAACTGCATATATTGCTCCATATCCAAAAACTCCTTTATTATTCTGATTATAAGATGATGAGTCTTCAAAGTCATCATGCGGCTTTGTCTCTGCCTTTATGATGGTTGAATATAGAGGAGTAAGAAGAAAAGTTACTAATAGGAATATACTAAGATATCGTTTCAAACCTTCCACCTCATTGTTTCAGCTACTTTGCATAATTCGTTCAGAGGTAGGGTTGCATAAAGTTCTATAATAGCTTTAGGAGTAATAATCAGAATATAGCTTGGTACTACATATTTGTAACCATCTGGATTTGTAGCGTTACTATAATGACAGCATAGTGTAGGCCAATCGCTAATTATTCGCTTTTCTAATGTTATTCCGCTCCATCCTTCATTTTTTATTTTTTCCTTGTCAAAGTTTAGTCTTTGATCAATATACTCGTCGACTTTCTCCTTAAATTTATTTAAATCGCCATTATATTCTGCATTAAAAGTTATGCCATACCAGTATAAGTTTTCACTTATATTTTCGAAAGTAATTTTTATCATAACTTTGGGGCCTTCATTAGATGGTATGTCTAAGCAAACGTTAATGATTCTTCCGTCTTCACTTTTTGTTAATTTAATTTCTGTGTCTGAATATAGAAGATACAATTTATTTGATGCATATTGTAAAATCAGCTTGAGTTCAAACTTTTTAGGAATATAGGTTGGTGGTGAGAAGTATAAGCCATTCTTGCTTAAAAGACTTAGCGCTTCTTCTAATGTTAATGCTTTACCTTTTAGAGAAATACGTGGCATTAAAACTGGTTCTTCCTCCTTTGTTTCCACATTATGCATGAAATAGTTGTAACTTAAGAAGAAAGTTATTATAAATGTGAAAATTCCAACCAGCAACAAATCAGATATTATTAATGATTTATCTTTTTTCATGAAAATCCTCTAGATATACTTGCTATTATTATAATATATAAATTTCTTGTCAAAATTATTAATTAAAAAATAAACCTACTATCCCGCTTCTATAGATTATGTGTTTTTTGTAAAATAGGATTTTGTATCTTCTTTGCTTTGCTAGTTTTGTATGTTTTTTGGCTTTATTCTCTTTAGTATGTCTGGTACTATTATTCCGGCTAGTCCTCCTAGGATGGCATGGATGGCGACGAATCCGTATAGGAAGAAGATTAGTGGCCATGTCCAGTTTAGGAATATGCTGAATGACCAGTATAATATGAAGTCTCCAGGTATAATGTATATTGCGCCTGTGATTCCATAGAATAGTCTTGGATTGCGTGTGCGATTTATTGTCTTGAATAATGCGTCGATTGTTATTCCTCCTATTAGCCATGTTGGTATTATCATGAATTTTACTGGTGGACCTCCTGGCAGTATAGTTGATATGAGGCCGCTGACGAGTTGAGTGAAGGTTGCTATTCCATTTTTGTCAATGATTGTTCTTAATGTTAGGATTAGAATTGTGCCTATTGGAATTGAGATAACTGCGTAGAGTCCTGGGAGTGGTGCTGGGATGAAGGCTGTTGTTAATGTGCTTAGTGATGATATGCATGCGAATATGGATATAAGTGCTATTTCCTTTGATGATAAAATTGTTTTTTCCAATGCTTTTCATCTCCTAGAGGGTGAATGGTTCTTGCTTTGTGTAGATTCCATTTCCATTTAGTATGTAGTGTTCTCCTTTGACGCAATCTATGCAGACTGGTTTACCATCTTTAACTCTTGCCTTTGGCTCCATTACTTTTTCTCCACAGATTGAGCATATTACTGATTTGAATATTGGAGCGTATTCTGGTACTTTGATTTTTAAGTGGGTGATTTTGAATACCTTGTTTATAGGTTGATTTAGTTCCTTGAGTGATATTTCGGCGAAGAGCTTCATCATTCTTTCATGCTCTTCCTTTGTTGCTTTCTCTCTTTTAACTACAATTTTATTCCATAATTTGTATGCTTCAGGATACTCTTTCATGCGTGTTTCTTCAAATTCTGGGTTTAGAACTAGTCTTATTGCTGTTCCATCTCTTTTTGCTATTGTGACTGCTGTTTTTCCTATGTCTCTGAATATGAGTGCATTGTTTCCGAAGGTGCATCCAGTTACAATTTGTACGCCGTCGGCGAAACAACTGTTAGTTTCAACTATTGCTATTATTTCTTCCATTCCTCTACTCTTTACATTTAATTCTTTTATGGCGGTATAGCCGGCCATTACACCATAGGCTAGGTATGGGCATAAATGTCCATGTAATTCAGCAGCCTTATAGAGTAGTTCTTTTAAGTCCCCTTTTTCAATTAATTTTTCAATTTCTCGTTTGGGTGAGAAATTGCTGCTTTGTCCTTTCTTCTTAATCATGGTTGACTTTATTTTGAATAGTGTTATTAAATTTTTCTTTAGTAACACCTGCTGTGTTGATGTATTGGTGGGGTGAGTTTTAATGGTATTTGGACTTATAGTTGGAAGTAGTTGAGGTTTTATTCTTGAGTTGTAATTTCAATTTTTCTGATTTAATGTCTATGGCTAGTGGCATGTCTATTATGAGTTTAACCTTGTATTCTATGTGGGTTGGAGAATCCACTAATTATTGGTGTTTGTAATTTAAGTTGCTTTGCCAGGTTTACTAGGGTTAAGTTTTCCTTGATTGTGATGATTATTATTGGTTCTTTTATTGGTTCTAATTCTCTTGTGAATTTAATGTATTTGTTGGTTGTTCTGGCTATTTCGAATTTAATTTTATATGTTTTGGTTTGCTTGATGTTTGCGTGGAGTTCTATTCTGGCGCCTCTAGATTTATTGAATTTTAGTCTGGCAATATAGCCTTTAAGGGAGTTGTTTGAAGCTTCAATTTTAGCTTCATAGTATTCATCTTTGGATGAGGCTATTAGTCTAGTTGGATTCATGGATATTTTTGATGGTTTTAAGATTAGGATTAATATGTTGCTGAGTTTTCTTCTTAGAGGTTTAATGTATGGGGCTTTTAGAATTCCACATTTGTGTTTGTCGAGTAATAGTAGGTAGCCTTTGGATATTTTTCTAGGTTTATGGATGTTGGTTTTTATTGGATTTTTATTTTTCTACTGTGGGTATGTATGTGTTTGCCTGTATGAATCATGTATGCTTCTCTGTATTCTTCAATGCTTATTGTTCCAATTTTAAGATCTACTGGTTTAATGAAATTTATGGAGTTTTTTATTGATGCTATTTTCCTTTATGAATTTCTCAATTAGTTTCTTACTTGAAATGGATTTGTAGGTTTGGAGGGTTGAGATTAAGATTGAGAATAGAATTATGGATGCTGTGGCTGTGAGTAGGATGGGTCTATCACTAGGGAGACAGTGAACAATAGTATTGTAGTTATAATAGTTATGAGTAGTCGAATTTCATAATGTTCTGTTTTTGGTTTTAAGATTACTTGTTTAGTCATTTAAATCATCAATCAGCTTTTATGCTTATTTGATTGAATGTCTATATTTATTTTTGTTTCAATATTTGGATTGGAGTTTAAATTTATTGTATCTCATTTCATCTTTAACGTTAAATTTGTTTTATAATATATTATTTTTTGAGGGGATTGTAGTTTGAAGTCTATTTCTGATTTGATTTCTTTGAAGGGTAGGAGAGCTTTAGTGACTGGTGCTGCTTCTGGTATTGGTAGGGCTATTGCTCTTCGTTTTGGGGAGGTTGGAGCTGATCTTGAGCTTGTGGATATTAATTTAGATGGGTTAAAGAGGGTTAGAGATGAGCTTTCAGTGTTTGATGTGGAGGTTAATTTGCATAGGGTAGATCTTTCATTTAAGGAGGAAATAGATTTCCTATGGGATCGTATTGGAAATCGTGTTCCAGATATACTAGTCAACAATGCTGGTATTTTCCCCTTCAAGGATTTTCTAGAGGTCGATGAAAAGTTTCTTGATAAGATTATGAGAGTTAATTTATATTCAGTTTTCTGGATGTGTCAGCATATGATAAAGAGGAGAATTAAAATGGGTAAGGGTGGCGTGATAATTAATGTAAGTTCAATTGAAGCTTTAATCCCCCTCGAAGAAAACTTATCGCATTACAGTATCAGTAAGTCTGGTATAATTGCGTTTACTAGGTCTCTGGCTAAGGAGTATGGTAGGCGTGGTTTTAGAATTAATGTTATTCTTCCTGGTGGTATAAAGACTCCTGGTGCTATGAGGGCTGCAAAGAGTCTTGGTTTGAAGGCGTTGAAGATTGGCCGTGAATATCTTAAGAGGGTTCCGTTGGGAAGGATGGGTGATCCTGATGAGGTAGCTAGGATTGTTCTTGTTTTGGCGAGTGAATTGTCAGCATATGTCCATGGTGCTTTGATCGTAGTTGATGGTGGTGTTTCATCTTCATGATGGGTGAGTGATTTGGAGTATGATTTGTTAATTATTAATGGAAGAATTTTGGATGGGAGTGGTTGCCCGTGGTTTAAAGCTGATGTGGGGATTGCTAATGGTAAGATTATGAATATAGGTGACTTGAGGAAGTGTGATGCTAAATTCATTATTGACGCTGAGGAATTATTTGTTTGTCCTGGCTTCATAGATATACATAGCCATTCTGATTTCACCTTAATTGTTAATCCTAAAGCTGAGAGTAAGGTTAGGCAGGGTGTTACAACTGAGGTTATCGGCAATTGCGGTTCCTCTGCTGCTCCTGTCAAGGGGAATGTTGCTAAAGCTAGATTGCTTAGTATAATGCGTAAGTATGGTGTGGAGTTTAGTTGGAGCAGTTTTTCAGAATATTTGAGTATTCTTGAGGCTGTGGGTGTTGCAGTTAATGTTGCTGCATTAGTTGGTCATGGAACTGTCAGGAGGTGTGTTCTAGGTTTAGATAGTAGATCTCCAACTAGAGATGAGCTTGATGAGATGAAGGCTTTAGTAGCTGAAGCTATGGAGGCTGGAGCATTTGGTATGTCTTCGGGTTTAGTTTATCCTCCTGGTAGATATGCTAGCAAAGAGGAGTTGATTGAGCTATGTAGAATTGTTGCTAGGTATGATGGAATTTATGCTAGTCATATTAGGGGTGAGAGGGAAACTATTGTTGAAGCTACAGCTGAGGCAATTGAGATTGGTGAGCGAGCCGGTGTGCCTGTTCAGATTTCTCATCATCCAGCTAAGATTGGTGGTTGGGATAAGTCTAGGGATACCTTAAAGTTGATTGAGGAGGCTAGGCTTCGTGGTGTTGATGTAACTTGTGATCTTCATCCATATATAGCTGGGAGTACTGGTCTAAGTAGTCTTCTACCTGCATGGGTTCAGGAAGGCGGCACTAGAAGGATTATTGAAAGGCTAAGCAAATCTCATCTGCATGAAAGGATAATAGTGGATATGATTGAGGAGCCCATTCCAGGTCCAGGGCCATGTGGATTAGTTAAGAGAGGTATGTGGGACAAGATAGTATTGTCTGATTGCCGTAGAAATAGAAATTTAATTGGGAAGACTTTTGAGGAAATAGCTAAGATTAGGGGTAAAAATCCATTTGAAGCTTACTTTGACCTTGTCATTGAAGAGGAGGCTTCTGGGAAGATTGTAGGCTTCTATTATAATGAAGAGGATATTAGGAGAGTGCTATTGCATCCAACGTCAATGATTGGCTCTGATGGATATGCATTTGCACCCTATGGAGTACTGGCTGTTGGTAAAAATCATCCGAGAAGTTATGGTGCTTTTCCCATGGTGTTTAGAAAGTATGTTAAGGGAATCTCTAGAAAAGAGTTGTTATATGATGAGGGAGCTAGGATATTAACTGTGGAGGAGGCTGTTAGGAAGATGACTTCATTTCCAGCACAAAAATTAGGGTTGTGGGATCGGGGACTTATAAGGCCTGGGTGTTGGGCTGACATAGTGATATTTGACTTAGAGAGAATAACTGATAGGGCAACATATTTAGAACCATATCAGTATCCTGAAGGAATAGAGTATGTCATTGTAAATGGGGAAATAGTAATAGAGAAAAATAGGCATACTGGTAGGCTTCCTGGGAAAGTGTTAAGACATAATGTTGATTAACTGTTTATGATGTGTGTAGCTTTTATTTAGATGTTAGATTGATGTTATTTCTGGCATTTCTTTCCCTTTCATTTCTTTCCCTATCAATGCTGATATTGCGCCTATGATGTGTATTAGTGCGAAGAAGCTGAATGCTAGGAACCAGTTTCCTATGGATATTAGTGGTGGAACTATGTATGGGCCGAGGATGGCACCTATTCTTCCTATTGCTGATGCCCATGATGATCCTAGTCCTCTAGTGTAGGTTGGATATTGCTCTGGTGTGTAGGCGTATAGTGCTGCCCATGATCCTAGGTCAAAGAATGATAATGTGCTTCCCCATATTATCATCTCTGTGATGGTGTTGGAATTGGCATACATGAATGATGATAATGCTGTTAGAGCTAGGTATGTGCTTAATATTACTTTTCTTCCAATCTTTTCTACTAGTAGGATTGCACTATAGTATCCTGGTATTTGTGCTATGGTCATTATGGCTAGGTATTGAAAGCTTCTTATTAGTGGTATTTTGGCTGATAGTATGCTTTTGGGAAGCCATATAAATATTCCATAGTATCCCATTGCAATGGTAAACCAGACAATCCATAATGCAATGGTTACCCTTCTATTTTCCTTTGAGAACAATATTTTTATTTGCTCACTTATCCTTGGCTTAGAGGTTTTCATTTTAGGTAGTGTTAACTTGTATTGTTCTGCTATTTTTGTTGCTTTCTCTTTTTCTCCTACTAATAGTAGGTGTCGTGGTGATTGTGGAATGAACGGGTAGGGTGATAGTGTTAAGAGTAGTGATATTATGCCTATTGATGCCATGGATATTTGCCATCCATGTGATGGGAGAATAGTCCATGTTACTATTAATGCTATTAGCCATCCATATGCCCAGAAGCTTTCTAGGAAGCATATATTTTTCCCTCTTTCAATGGGGTTTGATAGTTCAGATACTAGTGCAGCTAGAATGGGGAGGAATCCCCCTACACCTATTCCTGATATTAACCTTAAGGTGAATATAGTTTGAAAGCTTGGTGGAGTTATTGGTATTGCTATGTTTGATATTGAAAATATTATCGCTAGAATGACGCATATTCTTTTTCTTCCAAGTTTGTCTGCTATTGGTCCACTTATTAGTGCTCCAATTAACATTCCAATTGTAGTGGATGCAGCCATTAACTGTATCATGAGGCCTGAAATTTCAAGGAAGTTTATTATGGATGGAAGTGTGAAGCTTAGTATCCCTACGCTCATTGAAGCTGCTGCCCACATTAATCCTGCGAGGGATGCTAGCCGAATTTTCATTTTGCTTCCCCTCCTTTAAGTTAAAATTAGAGTTATATAATTAACTATAATGTTGAGGATGGAGTCTGATTATGAGCCTCTTCTATGTTTTGAAAGTTTGGTTTACATGTGAAATTGAGTTAAGTGTATTGCTACTTCTATGTAGAGTTTATATGGGGGCTTCTAATGTTATGTTGTTTAAGTATGTTTAATAATGATTTTAGTAAAGTTTTTGTTTCTTATTTCTAATAGTTTTTTGCTTAAAATTTTAATTTATGTTGATGTATGGTTTTATGTAAGGTGGTTATATTGGATGTTGATGAAGTTGTCTCGCTTATTAAGGCTCCTCCCACAGAGGAGGTTTTAACTGAAGATAGGTTGAGGGCTTATTTGAATGAGGGTTTAAAGTTAAAGCATTATATTGGTTTTGAGATTTCTGGTTATGTTCATTTGGGTACTGGGATTATCTGTATGCAGAAGGTTGCTGATTTCCAGAGGGCTGGTGTTGAGACTATTGTTTTTTTGGCTGATTATCATTCTTGGATTAATAGGAAGCTTGGTGGGGATTTAGATACTATTAGGAGGGTTGCTGGTGGATATTTTAAGGAGGCTTTAAGGCAGTCTTTGAAGATTGTGGGTGGAGATCCTGATAAGACTAAGTTTATTTTGGGCTCTGAGCTTTATGAGAGGGTTGGGTTAAGATATGTGGAGAACATTATTAGGGTTTCGATGAAGACTACTCTTTCAAGGGTTAGGCGTTCTGTTACTATTATGGGGCGGAGGCAAGGTGAAGCCTTAGATTTTGCTCAGCTTCTTTATGTTCCAATGCAGGTTGCTGATATTTTTACTTTAAATGTTAATTTAGCTCATGGTGGTATGGATCAGAGGAAGGCTCATGTTATTGCAATTGATATTGGGGATAAGGTTTTTGGCTATAAACCTATTGCTGTTCATAATCATTTATTGATGGGTTTGAAGGTTTCGGATCGTGATTTCAAGGTGATTTCAATGGCTAAGAGTAGTGGTGATGTGGAGGCTTTTGAGGAGGGTATGATTGAAATAAAGATGTCTAAATCTAAGCCTAAAAGTGCAATTTTTATTCATGATAGTGAGGATGAAATTAGAATGAAGATTAGAAGGGCTTTTTGTCCATTTAGGAATATTGAGGTTAATCCTGTTTTGGATATTTTCAAGAATGTTTTATATAGGAATCTTCGTGAAGATCAATTTGAAATTGTTAATTTAAAGACTGGTGGGAGATTTAAGTTTAGGGATTATTTTGAGTTGGAGAGAGCTTTTGTGAGAGGGGAGGTTCATCCATTGGATTTAAAGAATTTTGTTGCAGATAGGTTAATTGAGTTTTTAGCTCCCATTAGAAAGTATTTTTTTGAGGGGGGAGGTAGAAAGTTCCTAGAGGAGATGGAGGAGATTAGGGTTACTAGGTAGCTGATTTTTGTTCCATTAACTTATTATACTTCATTGTTTAAAGTTATATTTGAGGTGCCGTAAAGCTTATTGCCCCTAAGTATTTCAAAGTAACTGGATTCACTGAGGTGTAATTGGATTAGGAGGTGATTGAAATATTTACACCACCTGGAATGGGTTATGATAGAGCTATAACTATATTTTCCCCTGATGGTAGATTGTTTCAAGTTGAATATGCTATGGAGGCTGTTAGGAAGGGTTTTACAACTTTGGGTGTTAAGTGTAATTATGGAGTAGTTCTAATGGCTGAGAAGCGTAAGCTTTCTCCATTAATTGATTTTCGTAGTATTGAGAAGATTTTTAAGGTTGATGAGCATATTGGAATTACATATGCTGGTATTCCCTCAGATGCTAGAGTTTTAATTGATAGAGCTAGAACTCAAGCTCAAATTAATAGGTTGCTTTATGATGAGCCTATTGATGTGGAGGTTTTAACTAGAAAGATTAGTGATTTAATGCAACTGTATACCCAGCATGGTGGAGTTAGACCTTTTGGTGTTTCTTTGATTATTGCTGGTATTGATGATAATGGACCTAGACTTTTTATGACTGAGCCTAGTGGTGCATATGCTGGCTATATTGCTGGTGCTATTGGTGCTGGAAGTCAGCCTGTACTTGACTTTCTTGAAAAGAATTATAGGCCTGATATAACATTGGAGGAGGCTGTTATACTTGCGATTAATGCTTTGAAGCCAGTGGTTGAGGGACCCCTTGAGCCTAGTAAGCTTGAAATTGGAATTGCAGATGTTAAGGATAGGAAGTTTAGGAAGTTAAGTGAAAAGGAAATTGCTGAATGGCTTGAGAAGTTCTCTGTTTAGAATATAATAACTTAGTAGCGGTGATGGAGTTGAGTGGTCAGAAAGCTGTTATTGCCAGGTTATCTGTTAAGGGGGAGCACTTTGAAATCTTAGTGGATCCAGATTTAGCCTGGAAGTTTAAGTCTGGTAAGCCTGTTAATTTGGAGGAAGTTCTTGTTGGTGATATTATTTATAGGGATGCTAGGAAGGGTTTTAAGGCTTCTGAGGAGTCTCTTTTAAAGGCCTTTGGGACTACTGATCTATATAGAATTGCTGAGAAAATTATTAGACGTGGAAGTTTACAGTTGACTGCTGAGCAGAGAAGGGAGCTTATTGAAGCCAAGAAGAGGCGGATAATAAGTTTTATTTCTAGGAATTGTATTGATCCTAGAACTGGTCTTCCCCATCCTCCTAAGCGTATTGAATTGGCTATGGTTGAGGCTAGGGTTTCTATTGATCCATTTAGAGATGCTGATGAGCAAGCTTTGAATGTTATTAAGGCTTTGAGAACTATTCTTCCACTTAAAATAGCTCATGTAACTATTCGTGTAAAGTTTCCACCTAGATATGCTGGGAAAGCTTATGGTATAGTTTCCCGCTTTGGTACTATTAATAAGTCGCAGTGGCTTTCTGATGGTTCTTGGCTTTGTGAGGTTGAGATGCCTGCTGGGTTGCAGCCTTCCTTTATATCGAAGGTTAATGAAATTTCTAAGGGTGAAGCTCAAATTGAAATTGTTAAATAATTGGAGGAGTTAGATTGACAATTTATGTTGAGAGGAGGAAGATTGTTTTCCCAGGTGAATTGCTTGCTGAAGGTAAGTATGGTAGTGGAGCTAACACTTATAGAGAGGGTGATAAAATTTATTCCGCTGTTATGGGTTTAGCTGAAATTCAGAGTAGAGTGATTAGTGTTATTGCTTTTAAGGGTTATTATGTGCCTAGGGTTGGAGATGTTGTTGTAGGGGTGGTTACTGATTATTCTCCTACAAGTTGGCAGGTTGACATTAACTCTCCTTATACTGCTATTTTGCAAGTTATTGATGCTTTGCCGAAGCCTATTGATCCTGCTAGGGAGCATGTCAAAAAGTATTTTGATGTTGGAGATGTATTGTTAGGTGAAGTTATTGTTTTTGATAAGACTAGAAGTCCAATGCTAACTACTAAGGGTAAGGGTTATGGGAAGCTTAAGGGTGGATATGTTGTTGAGATTTCTCCTACTAAGGTTCCTAGACTGATTGGTAGGAGAGGTTCAATGATTAACATGCTTAAGAAGGAGTTGAACTGCCAGATTATTGTAGGTCAGAATGGTAGGATTTGGTTTTCTGCTAAGAGTTTAGATGATGAAGAGTTATTTTTGAAGGTTATTAAGAAGATTGATTTAGAGGCTCCAATTCCCGGTTTAACTCAAAGGGTTAGAGAGTTGATTAAGGAGGCGAAGGCTAAGAGGAGGGTTTTGAGAAGCGTTTAACTTATATGGTTGAATATCCTATTTGGCAAGATAGTTTAGCTTTAATGGAGTTGAGTGTGATGAAGAGTGAGAATGTTCGTTTGATTAGTGAGGATGGATTGAGAGTTGATGGTAGGAAGTTAGATGAGCTTAGACCTATTGAAATTGAGGTTGGTGTTTTAGCTAATGCTGATGGCTCTGCCTTTATTCAGCAGGGTAAGAGTAAGATTTTAGTTGCGGTTTATGGGCCTAGGGAAATTCATCCGAGACATTTAGCATTACCTGATAGGGCGCTGATAAGATGTAGGTATCATATGGCTCCATTTTCAGTTGAGGAGCGTAAGTCACCTGCTCCTTCTCGACGGGAAATTGAATTATCTAAAATTATTCGTGAGGCCTTAGAGCCTGCAATTTTAGTTGACCGTTTCCCTAGGACTTCTATTGATATTTTTATTGAAGTTTTAGAGGCTGATGGTGGTACGAGGTGTGCTTCTGTTACTGCTGCTTCAGTAGCTCTTGCTCATGCTGGTATTCCTATGAGGGATTTAGTGGCAGCTTGTGCTGTAGGTAAGGTTGATGGTAAAATTGTTGTTGATCTTTGTGATTTAGAGGATAAGTATGGTGAAGTTGATATGCCTGTAGCTTACATGCCTAATAAGAAAGTTGTTACTTTGTTACAGATGGATGGTATTTTAACTAGGGAAGAGTTTGAGGAGGCCTTCAAGAAGGCTATTAGTGCTTGTGAGAAGATTTATGAGTTTCAATTAAATGCTTTGAAGAAGCATCTTTCTATAATTGAAGAAGCTATGGAGGGGGAGAAGTAATGGTTAATAGGGCCTCTTTAATTTTGAATAGAAATCGTCTTTTAAATTTGCTTTCTCAGGGTCGTAGAGTTGATGGTAGAGGTTTAAGGGATTATAGGCCTATTTCAATTGAGATTGGGGTTGCTGGGAAGGCTAATGGATCTGCTAGTGTTAGGATTGGTGATACATATGTTATGGTTGGTGTGAAGGCTGAGATTGGCTCGCCTTTCTCAGATACTCCTGATGAAGGTGTTTTAGTGGTTAATGCAGAATTTGTCCCGTTGGCTTCTCCTTCCTTTGAGCCTGGTCCTCCAGATGAGAACGCCATTGAACTTGCAAGAGTTGTTGATAGGGGTTTGAGGAAGAGTGAGGCTTTCAATTTTAAGGATCTCTGCATTATTCCTGGTAGGAAGGTTTGGATGATTTGGGTAGACATCTATGTTTTAGATTATAATGGGAATTTGATGGATTGCGCTGCCTTAGCTGCCTTAGCTGCATTAATGAATACTAGTCTTCCTGTAGCTAAGGTTAATGGTGAAGAGGTTGTATTGTCTGATGAAACTTTTTCTCTCAGGTTGGATGATTATCCAATTGCTGTGACTGTTGGAAAGCTTGGTGATTCATTGCTAATTGATCCTGTATTGGAGGAGGAGGAAGTGTTAGATGGAAGGATAACTTTCTTTGTAACTAAGAGTGGGAGTATATGTGCAATTCAAAAGAGTCTTCCCGGTGTGTTTTCACCTGAGGAGATTTTGGTTGCAGTTGATCTTGCACGTGAAAAGGCTATTGAGTTAAGGGAAAAACTTTTCAAAGTATTTAATTTATCGTAGATTTGAGTGGTGAATGACTTGGGTAGGACTAAGAAGGTTGGTAGTGCAGGTAGATTTGGTGCGCGATATGGTTCAACGATTAGACTTAGAGTTAAGCGTATAGAGGAGGCTATGCGTGCTCCTCATAGATGTCCTAGATGTAGGACTAGGGGTAAAGTTAAGCGTATAAGTGTTGGGATTTGGACATGTAGAAAGTGTGGTTTAACTTTTACAGGCGGAGCATATGTGCCTAGATCTTCTATGATGAAGTAATGTGATTTTAATGGGTTTCTTGATAACTACATCAAGAAGACCTACAAGGAGGACGAGGAGTTTTTGTAAGGATCTTGAGAAGGTGCTTCCTAATGCTATTAGAGTTAATAGGGGTAAGATGAGTCTGATTGATGTTGCTTTGAAGGCTATTGAATGTAATGTTGATCGTGTTGTTTTAATTTCTGTTTTTAAGGGTAATCCTGGTAGAATTAGGTTTTTTTTAGTCTCTAGGAGTTCATTTGTTGAGATTCCTCCTTTAATTAATATTCTTGGTGTTAAGCTTTTAAGGGAGTTTAGGAAGGGTCGATATATTAGGGTTTCATCTCTAATTGTTGTTCCAAGTGATATGAAGGATGATTTATTAAATTTTTCTCATCTTCTAGCTAATGCATTGAAGGCTAAGGTTGTTTTTTCACCTGACTCTAGCAACTTTAAGGTTAATACTGCTTTTTTAAAGGTTGAGCGAGGTAGAAATAATCCTTATAATTTATTTTTTGTGGATAAATTTAATGTTCCTATTGGTCCTTTAATTAGGGTTAAAAGTGTACGCTTTAAGTTAAGTGATAGATTGGAGGAGATTAGCTTTGTGGAGGACTGAAGCTTTCTTCAAGGTTGACTTAAAGGATGTTTATATTGCTGAAATTATCTTCAAGTCGCTTTATCCTGAAATTAAATTTCCTCCTTCTTCTAGGATTAAAGTTGACTTGAATATTGATGGATGCTTTATTAATATTCATATTAAGGCTGATTCTCTATCCTCTTTAAGGGCGGCTGTTAACTCATATTTAAGGTGGATTTCTCTTCTTTCGAGAAGTTTATATGTTATTAAGAGTCTTTGTTAAATTAACCGCAAGAATTTTAAGTTTAGATTTCAACCTAGGTGTGAGGTGTGTGGTTTGACACAGAAAATTCCTCCCGAAGTGGAGAATAAGCTCATTAGACTTCAAGAGTTACAGGAGCAACTTAGATTACTTATGTTGAGGAGGCAGCAGTTAGAGCTCCAATTAAGGGAAGTTGAACATGCTCTTAACCAAGTTAAGGATTTAGCAGCTGATGTTGAACTTTATAAGTCAACTGGATATGTAATGTTTAGGACAAGCAAGAATCAAATCGTAGATGAATTGACTGATAAGAAGGAGACACTAGAGTTGAGGATTAAAACTATTGAGAAGCAGGAGAAATTAGTTCGGAAAGAGTTTGAAGAGCTTAGGAGAGATTTAAGTAGGACGTTGTCTTTCACTAGCCCTACTTAGAGGTGGAAAAAAGCTTGGTTGAATTGGAGCTTATAGGTATTAAAAATATTAGTGAGGATCGAGTAGTTGAATTATGTGAATTAGCTGAAAGTGTTATTCGGGACTATATTTTTTCAAGGATTCCTAGGAGACAGGTGTTGGATTTAGATGTAACTGTTGAAGCTGATTTAAATAGTTCTTTGACAATTACTATTGATGTTGACGTTACATTATCTCCCTTTTTCCAAGTGGATTTAGAAAAAATTGAGGATGAGGCAATTGAGGAGGCCTTCAAAGTTATTGAACGAAGATTGAGGGAGTTTAGTGGATTTGAAGGGGAAAATACTTAGAGATTTCATCTTAAACTTGAAGCCTGAGAAATGTGTTCTTTTATGTCATCATAATGCTGATCCTGATGCTATTGGTAGTGCATATGCTCTTTCATATTTGCTGAAATCTTTGTTTTCAGACATGGATGTACGTATTGTTGCTCCTGAAGGTGTTAGCCTTTTATCCAGCAAGCTATTGTCTTGTATTTCGAATGCCACTGTTTTTTCTAATTTTGATTATGCCGATCTTTTAGTAATGGTTGACACTTGTACCTTTATTCAGCTTGGCTCATTTTCAAGTAGGATTCTAAATTCGGATGTACCGCTTATAATTATTGATCATCATTTACCGAGCAATAAGGTTAAGGATAGGGCTTCTCTTTTAATAGTTGATGATAGTGCTTCTTCAACTGCTGAGATTGTCTTTTCTATTTTTGAGGAGTTAGGTGTTAATCTAAGTAGAGATGTGGCATTTTCACTTTTTGCTGGTCTACTTTTTGATTCTAGACGCTTTGTATTTGCTTCCTCGAACTCATTTAGGATGGCTGCTGCTCTTCTTGATTGTGGTGTGGATTATAGGGATGTGTTAAATATTTTGACTGTTGATATGGATGTTTCTGAGAGAATTGCTCGTCTCAAAGCTGCACAAAGGATGAAAATTTTAAGGATTAAGGATTGGATTATTGTTTTATCACATGTGAGTTCATATGAGGCATCTGCTGCTAGGGCTTTAATTGAATTAGGTGCAAGTTTAGCATTAGTTGTTGGAGGTGGAAAGGAGTCTATAAGATTAAGTGCTAGGTCTACTAGGCGATTTTATGAGGAGACTGGTCTACATCTTGGTAGAGATTTAATGAAGCCTATTGGAGAGTTAATTAGAGGTGATGGTGGAGGACATGCAACTGCTGCTGGTGCAAATGGTGTCGGAGATGTTGATTCGGTTATTGAGATTTGTATTAAGATGATAAAGGAGAAGTTGAGCTAATTTTATAGCTTTCTTTTCGTTTAGTCTTCTAGCTTGTTGGAGGTTTGTAATTGCCGATCATAGAGTTGCGAAATGTCACTTATAGGTATCCTGGTTCAGATAGAATTGCAATAAGGAATATTAACTTGAAGATAGAGGCTGGAGAATATGTAGTTGTAACGGGTCCTAGTGGCTGTGGTAAAACTACCTTGTGTAGGTGTTTTAATGGTTTAATTCCTCATTTTTATGGTGGTGATCTTAAGGGTGAAGTTTATGTTTTAGGTTTATCTGTCAAGGATACTCCTACTAGTACTCTTGCCCAATATGTTGGTATGGTTTTTCAAGATCCTGAGTCTCAGCTTTTTCTCTTAACTGTTGAAAGGGAGGTTGCCTTTGGACTGGAGAATTTAGGTTTGCCTAGAGAAGAAATTGTAGCTAGAGTTGAGGAAGCATTAGAGTTGATTGGCATTCAACATTTGCGTGATAGATCGCCTCATGAGCTTTCTGGTGGTGAGCAACAGAAGGTTGCAATTGCTGCTTGTATTGCTATGAGGCCTAAGGTTCTAGTTTTAGATGAACCTACTGCTAACTTGGATCCCAAGAGTGCTTGGGATATTTTAAATGTTCTTTCTGGTTTGAGGAGGAATTTGGATATCACCATTATTCTTGTTGAACATAGATTGGATATGGTTGTTAATTATGCTGATAGATTTATCATTATGAATGAGGGTAGAATATTGTTGGATGGCTCTCCTAGGGAGGTTCTCTTAAACCCTGTAGTTGAGGGTATTGGTGTTGGTGTTCCTAAGGCTATTAGACTTTATGGTGAGTTAAGGAAGTATAATGTGAATTTAGGTTTTGTTCCTTTGTCTCCTTCTGATTTTAAGAGGGCTTTAATGGAGGTTTTAGGTAGATGATTGAGGTTCAAAATCTTTGGTATAGTTATGGGGAGGTGGTGGCACTTAGGAATGTGTCTTTGAAGATAGAGCTTGGTGAAGTTGTTGCGATTATGGGTGAGAATGGAGCTGGTAAGACTACTTTGATAAAGCATTTTAACGGTTTGCTTAAGCCTCAGAGAGGATTTGTAAAGGTTTTTGGTGTTGATACTAGGGAGGTTACTGTTGCTGAACTATCTAGACGTGTAGGTTTAATTTTTCAGAATCCTGATCATCAGCTTTTTGCTGAGACTGTTTGGGATGAAATAGCTTTCGCTTTAAAGAATTTTGGTTTTCCTGCAGATGTTATTGAGCGGCGTGTTAAATGGGCTTTAAAACTTCTAGATTTATATCATTTGAAGGATGAATCTCCTTTTGCTTTAAGTGGAGGTGAGCGTAAGCGTGTTGCTATAGCTTCAGTTTTGAGTTATAATCCTGATATTATCATTTTCGATGAACCAACAGTTGGTCAGGATTATGCTCAAAAGGAGAGATTGGCTCAATTAATTAAACTTTTACAGTCTCAGGGTAAAACAATTGTAATTGTTACCCATGATGTAGAGTTTGTAGCTGAGAATTTCCCTAGAGTTGTTATTTTATCGGAGGGGAAGGTTATTGCTGATGGTGCTACGAGAAGGATCTTAACTGATTGTGAGGTTTTAGAGAGGGCAAGGCTATTGCCCCCTCAAGTTACTCAAATTGCTTGGGAGTTGTCTAACTATGGTGTTCCACGTGACTTATTATGGTTGCCTGAAATTAGAGATGCTATTTTGAGAATTGTGGGTGGTGGATTTTGAAGGTTTTAGAGGGTTTTGAGTTTAGACGTGGAAATACCTTTATTCATAAGCTTGATCCTAGAGTTAAGCTTTTATATTCAATTTATATGTTTGCATTGGCTATGATTTATTCCCATTATTTAATTCTGGCATTTTTATTCATTTCTACTCTTCCACTTTTCTATGTAGCTAAGAGTTTGGGGAAGCTTTTTAGATCTCTTAAGGGTTCAGTATTTTTGATAGCTTTTATCTTTATAGTTAACTATTTGACTTTGGGTTTTGAACGTGCATTGGCTATGTGTGTTCGTTTTATCCTCATTATATCTTGTTTTTCAATTTTCTTTTTGACTACTTATCCTGAGGATTTTGCTGAGGCTTTAGTTAAATTGAGGGTTCCATATGAATTTGCCTTGACTTTTACGATGGCTATTAGATTTGTTCCCAGCTTATCTAGGGAGGCTCAAATTATTATTGATGCACAGCGTTCTAGGGGACTAGAGCTTGAGCGGGGTAGTTTCATTAAGAAGTTGAGAAATTATATTCCAATTTTAATTCCTTTGATTGTTGGTGCTATTAGGCGTTCTGTTAAAGTTGCAGAGGCTATGGAATCTAGAGCTTTTGGAGCTTCATCTAAGAGGACTAGTTTGAGAGAGATGAAGTTAAAGTTTAATGATTACTTTTTCTTGTTAATGGTTACTATACTTTTTATGTTTGCTTTATATTTGAGATATTGTTTGAATGTTGAAGATTATTTTTCTCTATTCTTGAGCTAATTTGACTCCTTCCTTCATGGCTTTTAAATTGATTTCTGTCATTTTTCTTATTTTCATTTTTATTGCCTTTTCAAGGGCGTTTGATGTGATTATCTTTGTTTTCTCTAATAGATATCCGAGCATTATCATGTTTGCAACTATTCTATGATATTTTTCATTAGCTATTCTTGTGGCTTTCACTTTGTATATTGTTATTGGTTGTTGGATTTTTTCTTTTACTAAGTCTTCGTCTATTATTAATATTCCATTTTTCTTTAGTGTATCTATGTATTTGTTTAATGCTGGCTGACTCATGGCTATCATTATGTCGCATTTTTCAATTAATGGGTATTTAATTCTTCTATCTGATATTATAACGTCGCTTTTTGCCGCTGTTCCCCTCGCCTCTGAGCCGTAACTTCGCATTTGTACTGCATATTTTCCATCTAATATTGCTGCTAAACCTAGAATTTCTCCTGCCAATATTACTCCTTGTCCTCCTAATCCACATATTCTAATTTCTATTCTCATTTTTCTCCCTCGCAATTTCCATTAGCCTGTAGATTTTTCTTGTGAATCCTTCTTCTTCCTTATCTATGAATTCTCCAATGATTATTTTTCTCTTCTTTTCTTCTTTTTTCATGTTTTTTGCTTTTTGTATTGTTATTGAATGATCTCTAAACCATTTTAGCATTTCTATTGGTTGTCTTTTTCCTATTCTTCTTCCGAAGGATGTCGGACATTGACTAATGACTTCTATGAATGAGAATCCATTTTTTATTAATGCCTTTTTTATGGAGTTTTTTAATTGTACTACATGGTAGGTGGTCCATCTAGCTACATAATTTGCACCTGCTGCTACCATTAATTTCACTACATCTATTGGATTTTCTATGTTGCCGTAGGGTGTTGTGGTTGTTTTTGCTCCTTCTGGTGTTGTCGGTGCTACCTGTCCTCCAGTCATTCCATAAACCATGTTATTTACCATTATTACTGTTATCTCAATATTTCTTCTTGCAGCGTGGATTAAATGGCTTAATCCTATTCCTGCAATGTCACCATCACCTCCAAATACAACGACTTTCAGATGTGGTTTTACTAATTTTATTCCCATGGCGACTGGTATTGCTCTTCCGTGAAGGGCGTGTATGCTGTCTGCCTTGAAGTGGGGTGATGGTATCCAAGCAGCACATCCAATTCCACTACAGAATACGAAGTTTTTCAAGTCTTGGTAGCCTAATTCTTGAACAGCTTTAAAGAAGCTATTTATGATGATGCCATTTCCACAACCTGGGCAGAATGGTGTTGGAAGACATTCTTTTCTTAAGTATTTTACAGAGAAGTGATCATTCATGGATTTAATCTCCTTATAATTTTTAGGATTTCATTTGGTGTTATAAGTTCTCCTCCACCCACCTTGTTTAGAGAAATTACTTTGCACTTGCCTTTTACTGTTCTTTTCACTTCTCTTGTTAACTGGCCTAGGTTTAATTCCGGTACAATTATTATTTCCGTTTTCTCGGCTACTTCTTCTACTATCCAGTCGGGGAATGGCCATAGTGTTTTTAGTCTTAGGTGAATTATTTTTATGTTTTGTTTTTGCGCCCTCTCCACTGCTTCATAAACTGATCTAGAGGTGCATCCATATGATATTATTCCAATCTTGGCATCTTCATTTCCTTCTACTTCATATTCTACGATCTCTTTTGCATTCCCTTCTATTTTCCAGTATAACCTAGTTATTAGTTTTCGGTGTACTTTAGGATCTGCTGTGAACCTATATCCCCATTCGTTATGTGTTGAACCTGTGACGAGGATGTTGAATCCTTCTCCTACTTCTGGCATTGGCGGTATTCCTCTTGGATCCTTCGATCCGAAGAATGGTTCTGATAGGTTGATTGGTTTTTTCCTGTTTATGATATCTATTTTCTCTGGTATTTCTACTGTTTCGACTATGTGGGCTGATAGCTCATCTGCTAGTAATACTACTGGAGTTCTATACTTTTCTGATAAGTTAAATGCCCTTATTGTTAGTTCATACATTTCTTGGGCTGAGTTTGGTGATAAAACTATGGCTGCATAGTCTCCATGGGTTCCCCATCTCGCTTGCATTACATTTCCTTGTGCTCCTTTACTTGCCTGGCCTGTGGCTGGTCCTACTCTTTGTACTACTGCTATTACGCATGGTGTTTCCGTCATGAATGCGTATCCTATTGCTTCTTGCATTAGGCTAAATCCTGGACCACTTGTCGCTGTCATTGATTTAGCGCCAGCCCAACTTGCACCTATTATTGAGTTTATTGCGGCAATTTCATCTTCTACTTGGATGAATATTCCCCCCGCTTGTGGTAGTCTTATCGCCATGTGTTCTGCAATTTCGGAGGCTGGTGTTATAGGGTATCCAGCGAAAAATTTACATCCCGCTGCTATTGCTCCCTCTGCACAAGCGATATTTCCTTGCCAAAACTTTACTCTTTTCTTGTCATTATTCCCCAATGTTTACACCATCAGCAACTATAATACTGGTTTAATAAAATAATTTTCATGAATAAAACAGCATGGCTTATATTATCCAGTTAAATGTTTATTTTTTGTTGATTAGTTTTCTACTTAACCAAATAGTGCTGCTAATCCCTCTGCTACTTCTTCTTCTGATTCTTCTTCTTCCTCCTCTTTCTTTTCTTCTACTTCTGCACCTGGAGTGACTGAAGGTGCAGCTGGTGCTGCTACAGATGGAGCGGCTATTGTTGCTGCACTAATTGCTTCATCAATATTTATTTCCTTTAATGCAGCTATTAATGCCTTTACTCTCATCTCATCTGTCTCAATGCCTGCTGCTTCTAGAATTTTCTTCACGTTTTCCTCTGTAATTGGTTTTTTAGCATAGTGCAAGAGTAAGCTTGCATATACGTACTCGATTTTAATCACCTCCAGTGCGATATTAGGAAAAGATTATACTAATATTTAAATTTAATCGACTTGAAAATATATGTTTTGACATTTTATAAGTTATTTTCACATATTGTTTATGGGGTTGAATATTGCGGATAGTGGTAGATGAACGGGAGAGAAATAGTAGAGTTCCTTTGAGGCTTAGAAATTTCGGTGTTATTGTTCTCTTTAGGTGTTTGACTGTTGGTGACTATATTATTTCTGAGGATTGTGCTGTTGAGAGAAAAACTGTTAGAGACTTTGTTAACAGTATTAGTAGTGGAAGATTGTTTGATCAAGTTTCTCGTTTAGCTTCTTCGTATTCTAAACCTACCTTGATTGTTGAGGGTGACGTTGATTTAGCCATTTCTCTCCTTAAGGGTGGTATAAGGTCTTTTTATGGGGCTCTTACTTATTTATGGTTGGTTCATGGTGTTGCCTCTTTCTTTTCTTCTAATGAGTTTGAAACTGCTGAGCTTTTATATGCTTTGATTAGGCATGAGCAAGTTAAGGATAGGAAGAGAGTTATAGTTAGGGTGAAGCCTAAGTTTTCATCGATTAGAGAGAGACAATTGTATGTTGTTCAAGGTTTTCCTAATATTGGACCTAAATTGGCTGAGAGGTTACTTAAGAGATTTGGGTCTATTAAGAGAATTGTTAATGCTTCTCCTGTTGAAATTGCATTAGTTGATGGTATAGGTAGAAAGGTTGCTTCAGAGCTTGTTAGTTTCTTTAATTTAAAATATGAGGAGGCTGATGTTTCTGAGAGGCAAGTAAGGCTAGATGAACTTTAAGTTTCTATTTGAAGATTAGTGTGCTACCTGCATATACTCTTTTAATTTTATCCTTAAATTCTACTGCCATTTTAATGATTGCATTTTCTCCAGTACAATGGCATGGCATTATATTTTTTATTTCATAGGATTTCAATGCTTCAATGGTTTTTTCAATTCTTTCCTTTTTTGCTCTAGCTAGGTGGAATCCACCTATTATTGCTCTAATACTACTCGTCTGAGTGATTTCTAGTGCTCTTTCTATTATATTTATTATTCCCGCATGTGCGCATCCAGTTATTATAATTAATTCATCTTTGAATTTTATGATTATTGATTGGTCATCAAGCATTTGGTCTTGAACGACATTATAGTTTTTAATGGTTTTTAGTCCTGAGATTTTTTCAAAGCTTGTTTTTCTAGGTATTTCTCCACTAATATATACTTGTCTTGAAATTTCCATGGGTTCTTTAACGCATAGTAGAGTGGCATGTTGTTTGATTTCATTGATTGTGAATGGAATACCATTATATCTCAACTTTGGTTTTAATGTGAATTTGGGTAGGAAGCAGTCTGGATGTGCGATTACTGGAGTTTTTCTGTTTATGGATTTCAATACTCCTAGTAGCCCTCCTGTATGATCGTAATGTCCATGGCTTAGAGCTATTATGTTTATTTCATCGAGTTTAATGCCCATTACTTCTATGTTGTTTTTTATAATATTGAAGGAGGGACCTAGATCAAAAAGTATACTTGTATTTTCTTGGTTGTTATATTTTAAGTTTAAGTAAACTGATAAACCATGTGCTCCTAAAATATTTCTCATACCAAGTTTCGCTGTATTTTCAACTAAAATTTTTATTTCTACTTCCTCTATATTTGACAAATATTTCACCTCGCTTAATTGTCTAATGTACAATTCAAAATAATTTATATTGTAAGGAAAGGGTTTTTAGATGCTTTTATTAGATTGATTTGGGGGAAACATTTGACTTTAAAGATGGTTCGAGAGGCAATGGAGCAAGTTGCATCATTTATTTCAAAGCTTCCCTCTATGATGGATTATAGCCAAATTGCACAAATGATTGACATGTTAATTTATGCTCAAGCTGCTAATCGATCTATCTTTGTTGTAGGTGCTGGAAGATCGGGTCTAATTGCAAGGGCTTTTGCTATGCGTTTAATGCATTTAGGTTTCCATGTTTATGTTATTGGAGAAACAATTACTCCTGCGGCTGGTAAGGGTGATATTCTTATAGCTATATCGGGGTCTGGTAGAACTATGATAGTTGTTACTGTTGCTCAAGTTGCTAAGCAGGTTGGTGCTAAGGTTGTAGCTGTAACTTCTCATCCAGATTCACCCTTGGGGAAATTGGCTGACCATATTGTTTTTGTTCCTGGTAGGACTAAGATTTCTGATGAAACTGATTATTTTTCACGTCAAATTTTAGGAATTCATGAGCCACTTGCTCCTCTAGGCACTCTTTTTGAAATTTGTGCAATGGTTTTCTTGGAGTCCATAATATCTGAATTGATGCATAGGCTAGGTAAAACAGAGGAGGATTTAAGAGCTAGGCATGCTACTATTGAGGGAACATAGCTTATTATTTTGCTATCTATCTACTGCCCACATTATTTCTGGTCCAGCTCTATATCCTTCATTGGCTAGATATCTTAGCCTGTAGGGGCATTGCTTTCCACTTAAACATATTGAAAGTCTTGCTCCACTTATTCTCCATCCCTTTATTCTACAATACCTACTTTCCAAGAGGAATGGACATTTCACTAAATTAATCCTCCCCAACAAACCTAGATGACTATTTTAATCTAAAAAGTTTGTGGTTAATGGGATTTAGAGTTTCAAGTAACATTTTTCTTTCATACGTTAATTTTATATTGGAGATTTACATTGCGTCGTGTTAGACCTTTAACTTATATAGAGCGGCTATTAAACAGTAATGTTAAACGTGGAATTATTGCAGGAGAAAGACTTCTTAAGGCTTATAAGGCTTGGAAAAGTTCGATGTCTGTTAATGATTTACTTTATTTCTTAAATTTAATTCAGAATGAGTTGAAAGAAGATATATTGATTTCTATTAATGGAATGGCTCAAACTATTGGTCAGTTTAGAGCGTTTAGTTTTGAGGAATTTGTTATAGACTTAATAGAAAGGAAATTGGAAGATTTGAAGTTTTCTTACGAAGTTTTTTGGAATGAAAAGCTTCCTATATGGCGGTCAATGTTGAATGAAGAGTATAATGCAGCTTTCGATGTGATTGTTGGTAGGATGGTTAATGGAAATATTAATCCATCAATAGCTATTGAGGTTAAAGTTGATGTTGATGCTCCTAGACTTAAAACTGCTTTATTCAACTTTACTCTGCTTAAGCGAATTTTTCCAGATGTGAAGTGTGTTTTAGTCTATATTAACTGGAATGCAGATGAAATTTTAATTCACTTAGCTAATGATTTTTTGGATGAAATATTTAATTTTACTTTTAATGTAGAAGTGAAAAGATTTTTAGATTTTATTGAACTAAGTTTATAAGCAAAAGGGTATTGCTTTATGATTAATGTTTAATGTGGAGTGTAATATTCATGGGAGAAATCATTCATCGTCCATCATGGGATGAATATTTTATGAGAATAGCTCATTTAGTTAAGAGGAGATCTACCTGTCTTAGACGAAGGGTTGGTGCAGTATTAGTTAAGGATAGACATATTCTATCAACTGGTTATAATGGTGCACCAAAGGGTCTGCTTCATTGTGCCGAGGTTGGCTGTTTAAGACAAAAGTTAAATGTTCCTTCAGGTCAAAGACATGAGATTTGCCGTGGGGTTCATGCTGAGCAAAATGCAATTATACAAGCAGCAGTTTTCGGGGTAAGTACTAGGGGGGCTTCTCTTTATGTAACTGACTTTCCATGTTCAATCTGTGCGAAAATGATAATTAATGCTGAAATTAAGGAAGTGATCTATGATGCAGAATATGAGGATCCAATATCGAAAGAGTTGCTTGAACAAGCTGGTGTTAAGATTAGGAGATTTGTGTTGAAAACTAATTCTCAGTAACTTATGGATGTAGGCAATGGAGAGTTCTACTATTAATCTGTATGGCCTCTAAAAATTTTAATATTATCTTTATTTATTTGGATTTCACTTTGATTTTAAAGGAGAATGTTTGCTTTAGTTCTTTATTTGAAGGTAATGATTTTTGGTTATTTCAATGTTTTTGTAATGTACTATAGGTTTCTTGTGATAGTTTAGTGATTTGTTGTTTTTATCATTTTCATTCTTTACTTTTAGAAAGAAACTAGTTTTCTACTAGTACGTTGACTATTTTGAATTTATTTACATCAATTAATCCCTTGTCTGTAATCCTTAATTCAGGGATTACTGGTAGGGCTAATATTGACATGGTCATGAATGGTGATCTTATCTTGCATTCCAACTTTTTCCATGCTTCCCCTATTTTTTCAACTTTTTTAGAGACTTTTTCTGCATTTTCTTCACTTATTAATCCTGCTATTGGTAGTTCTACTATTGCTAGAGGTTTTTTATTTTTAACTACTATCATTCCTCCTCCAACTTTGATTATTTTGTTTACTGCTTCCGCCATATCCTCCTCGTTTACACCTATGACTATTATATTATGGCTATCATGTGCTACTGTTGATGCTGCTGCTCCTGCTTTTATTCCAAATCCTTTAACGAATCCGAGACTTATATTTCCTGTAGCTTTATGTCTTTCAATTACACTTATCTTTATAATGTCTCTTTCTATGCTGGCTTTTATTTCATTTTCTTTTACCTCTACTTTTTCAATTAAATGCTCTGTTAATATGCTGTTTTCATTTACCTTTATTACTCGGATTTTAGCTTCCTCTTTATTTTCTACTCTAAATTTGAAATCTTCTTTGTTTAGTCTTCTCTTTACTTTAATGGTTTTCTTGGCGTAGCTTGGATATTTAAATCTTTTAATTGGGGTTCTCATTTTTCCTTTTTCAGCTACAATTTTCCCATCGATAATTACTTTTTCGACTATTATTTTTTCCAAGTTATTTATGATGAGTATATCTGCATATCTTGGTGGTGCTAGACCTCCTATATGGAGGTCTAAGTTGTAATGTTGAGATGGATTTATGGTTGCCATTTGAATTGCTTTTATGGGATCTGTCCCCTCTTCTATAGCTCTTCTCACAATGTAATCCATATGTCCTTCTCTGATTAGATCTTCTGGGTGTCTGTCATCTGAAACTAGGATTATTCTTCTTGAATCTATTCCTTTATCTGTTACCACTTTTATGACTCTGCTCAAGTCTTTCCATGCTGAGCCTTCTCTAATCATTAGTGTCATTCCTAATCGTAGTTTTTCAATACCTTCGGCTTTGCTTGTAGTTTCATGGCATGATCTTATCCCTGCAGATGTATACGCACATAATTTTGCTCCTGAAATTTTTGGTATGTGTCCTTCGACTATTTTTCCTGTTTTTATGGTTACCTTGATTTTATCTAGTATTTCTTTATCTCCTTCGATGACTCCTGGATAATTCATTACTTCAGCTAGTCCTACTACCTCATTCCATTTCATAGTTTTAATAATGTCTTCTGCTGTTATTTTCGCTCCAGAAGTTTCAAACTCACTCTTTGTAGCCGGTACACATGAGGGTATGCATATAAACACTTTTAATGGAGTAAGTTTTGCTTCTTCTATAAATAGTTTAATGCCTCTTACTCCTAATACATTGGCTATTTCATGGGGATCTATAAAGATACTGGTTGTTCCTCTTGGTATGACTATTCTTGAGAACTCACATATTGTTAACATTGAACTTTCTACATGGATATGTCCGTCTATGAATCCTGGTGTAGCATATTTGCCTTTTGCTTTAATGATAGTTGTATTTTCTCCAATTGTGTGATCTGCTTTCCCTACTAATGCAATTCTATCCTTTTTTATTGCTATATCCGTTTTTTCTATTATTTCACCTGTATATACATTGACTAGATCGCAATTCTTGATTACTACATCTGCCTTTATTTTTCCAGTTGCAGTATGAATTAATTCTTCCATTATTTCGCTCAGTTTACTTCTATTTGGAACTCCATTCTTCATTGTCATCACTCATTTATTTCATTTTGGCATTTAATATTGTTTAGACTGTTTCGATGGAGTAATAAAAGTAAATTTTCTATTTATTTTAGGGGTGGTTAACGTGATTCTTCCTAAAAGTTTTCTTAAGTGGGCTTATTTTGAGAGAGTTAAGTTTGTTAAGTCTTTTCTTATGAGTGGAGGGCAAATGAGTAAAGATTTTCTTATTGAGAGCACTAGACATACTCCTGCATTGTGTACAGCTAGGTTAACTAATAATGGAAGAATATTTGTTAACGCTAAGATTGTTGGTGCTGGTTTTGTTCCTAAAGTAGAGTTTCTTTCTGAGGCAATTGAAGATTTCAGGGATCATGTGAATTCGAGTGGGGATCTATCTCCACGTGAATATACAGTTAGGGGGATTAAGTTGTTATTGAAGCATGTTTATTTTGAAGATGAAAGGGAGGCTTATAGAAGGATGGATTTTTCAAAAATTTCAACCTTGGAGTTGGCTAAAGATATTCCACATTCATCTAAGCATACTTGGACTAATTTGCAGTATTGTAAGTCTGCATGTCTTTTATATTATATGCCCCCTTCAATTAGCTTTGAATTGCATGGGATAATTGAGATTCATATGGATGGATTATATTTTGAATTTGTAAATTTAGCTCATGATGTTTTTCACTATACTCGAGCAAGTAAGAGGGTTATGCGGCCTTGCTTAATTTTTAATGTTGAATCCGTATATGATAATAGTCCTAACAGAAACGCGTTCGGCTTACTAATAAGTGAGAAGCTTTCATAACATAAAGTTAATTAAGTTTTATAAATATATGAAAAATGGTGACGGCAAATGAAGACATATATTAAGATTTATGGACCACCTGTTTTAGAAGCCTTGAAGGCTTTGGAGCGTGTTGCAGTGGAGATTTCCAAGGAGTTCCCAGAGATTTGCTTCTATGATATGCTGGGTGCACAGGCATTACCTCTAGATGAGACTATTTCAGACGTCCTTGGCATGTCTATTGATGATGCCAGACTTCATCGTGAAAAGCTTGTGAGTAAAAGTGGTTGGACACTTGGAGATTACGACTTTTACTTTGAATGGGCTAGAGCTCCAAAATTTGAAGAGCTTAAACGGTTAATTGAAAAAATTGATGAAGCATTAAAGCCATTGGGCTGCCGTTATACTGTGACTACTAAGTAGACTGTCATTATTTTTTACTTTTTACCCTCCGCAAATTGGACAGTCTTCTTTTTTAGTTACTTTTACTTCATGTATTTTCACAGTTTCTCCATCAAAGAATATCATTTTTCCAGCAGTTGTTTCTCCTATTCCAGTTATTATTTTAATGGCTTCAAGTACTTCTAGTGATGCAATTACAGCTGGTATTACTCCTAGAATTGGTATTATGTCTGTTTGAGGTGGCTCTTTTGGAATAACGCATTGGAGGCATGGACCTTTTTTTGGAATGATTACCATCATTTGTCCAAATAAACCATGTACTGCTCCATGAATGAATATTTTATTTAGTTTAACACATGCTTTATTTAGTAGGAATCTTCCCTTATAGTTGTCCATTCCATCTATTACAATATCGACTTTTTCAACTAATTCTTCAACATTTCCATTGTTTATTTCAGCTATAATTCCCTCTATTTCTATTTCAGAATTCATTTTTCTTAATTTTTCAGCTGCTACTTTTGTTTTAAATTTTCCAATGTCTTTTTCTGAGTATAATATTTGACGATTAAGGTTGCTTTCTTCAATTCTTCCCTTATCCACTAAGATTATCTTCCCTATGCCTGCAGCGGCTAGATATATTGATGCTATACATCCTAATCCACCGATTCCTGCCACTAGAACCTTTGCTTTTGAAAGAGCTTTTTGGCCTTCTGTTCCTATTATTCTTATTTGTCTGTCATAACGTTCTGCATTTTCTAGGGTTTCTTTTTTCAATTTTAGTCCCCCAGTTTCTTCATTAGAGTTAATGCTCTTGGCTTAAATCCTTGTTTCTTATATAGGTTGATGTTTTCTTCATCTTTTACATAACAGTCCGCTATTACGTATCTTATTCCTTTTTCTTTGAAAACTTGCATCATTTCTTTTATCATGTTCTCTTTTATTTTTGTGTTTTTTAGTTGTTTTTCAGTATAGACTTGGTAAATGTATCCTATTTTTTCAACTTTAAATATTTCTAGTGGTTTTTGAACAATCCATCCCCATATGAAACCTATTATCTCTTCTTTATGTTCAGCTACTAGAACTTCTCCTCCCATTAGAATATTTTCTTTTAGCCAGGAATGAATATAGTAGTGTGCTTCTTCACTTAACCTCAATATTGGATCATAGGGTATTTCTCTTCTTTGTGCATTGAGTACTAAGTGTGTTATTTTGTCTAGATCTTCTTCTCTCATTTCTCTTATCTTCATTTATTGTCCACCATATCAATCATATTGATTTGTAGTAAATGATATTTGTTACTCAAAAATGAGTATTTACTCAAAAAAGACAATCTTTATATGGGTTTTTCGTATAGTTTTGTGAGGTGGTGGATTTGAGGCGTGGTGTGATTGTTACGATGACTGCTTTGTTTTCTGCTCTTTCAATGATTTTAACTGTTCTTAAGTTTGAACTTCCTTATCCTCTACTGCCCTATTTAAAATTTGATTTTGCTGAAATTCCGACAGTTATTGCCTTTTTTATGGTTAATCCTTATTCAGGATTTGTTTGCTCTATTCTTCACTGGTTCTTCTTAATGTATCGTAGTGGTGACATTCTTGGTCCTTCTATGAAGTTTGCTGCTGTAGTTTCAATGTTAATTGGTTTTAGGGCAACCTCCATATTGCCTAAGAGATTTTATTCGAATCCTTTTCTTGCTAAGTATTATTTTGGTATTTGTTCTTTTGTGGGAGGATTTATTCGAATTGTAGTTATGTCTATTTTTAATGTTATTGTTTTACTTTGGATAGCTCCTCAATACTTGGTTTTTGCTTCATATATGCTTCAAAATGTGTTAGGTTACTTGCCTAATATTGATGAGGCGTTATACTGGACCTTGATATTTACAGGGATTTATAATGGGGTTCATGTGGTTTTCTCAATTGTTCCTGCAATTATATTGTTAAGAGTTCTGAAGAGTAGATTTAAATATCTAGAAGGTTGTTTTAGCTAAAATTTTATTTGCATATTCTAGTTCTTTTAACGTATTTATGGGTATCCATGTTGTTTTGTCGTCTCCCTGTAGTGTCATGCTGTATAGTTTCTTCATTTTTGCTAGTTTTGGTAGTACTGTGGCTTCAAATTCTATGGGTTGTGGTAGATTTATGTCGATTTCTTCAATTACTGTCTTAAATGCTTCAGCTTCCATTATGCATACTCCAATGCTTGTTGGTAGATGGATTTTTGGTTTTTCTTCGAATTCTAGAACTAATCCGTTATAATCTGTTTTTGCTACTCCATATGGATATGTTGTGGATGATATTAATAGGACGGATGCCCATATATTGAAGACCTTTCTTCCATATAGATGGTGTGCCATGAATTTGATTGGTAGATACTTATCCAGTTTTAAGTCGTCTGGAAATGTTATTATTCCTCTTTTATCTCTGTCAATTGTTTGGTTTTCTAGTGCATTTTTTAATGCTTTTCCTTTTCCAACTTTCTTGACTGGGGGGTCTTCAGAATATTCTATTTTTATTCCAAGTTTTGAGCCATTGCCTAGATGATTTTTTATTTTTTCTCCTAAATGGCCGATTAAAATTTTGAAGTCTTTAAATCCACAGTTGCAGTAGAGTTCGATTTCTCTTTCAATAAGCGTTTTTCCTCCTACTTTTACTAATGCTTTGGGAATGTCTGGGAGGCCTAGTCTTTTACCTACTCCTCCAGCTAGTATTATTACTTGTGTTTTCTCTATTTCGTTTTGAAGTTCATTTAATGTTCTCATTTTTTTCACCTTTCCTTTCTCTTATTTGTTTTAACTTGGAAAAATAAGCTTCTTTTAAGAATGCTAGTTCTGGTTTTGTGAATAGTTGAAATAGTCCTGAACCTTCTGGGGTTAAGTAATTTATTGAGTAGTATGGTTCAAGAGTTGCATTTTTCTTTTCTATCATGTTTATTATTACTTTTCTTATTTTTAGAGGCTTTTCTTTTGTTTTTCGTTTTCTGTTTTTCATGCTATTTGTTATTTATGCTTAGGTTATTATATTGTTTTGGGTAGTATTTTTCTAGTAATATGTTTATTATTTTTTCTACGCCTTCTTCTGGGGGTGTTCTTTCCGTGTCTATAGTTATTTCTGGTTTTTCTGGTTCTTCATAGGGAGATCCTATTCCCGGGACTGTTTTACTTTTTCCAGTCAATGCTTTTAGATAGATTTTTGGGGGTGCTCCATATGTTTCTTTTCTTCCCATTTCTCTCTTGATACATGTTTCTAGTTTGCATTTAAGGTATACTTCCATGAATTTTTCCATGTTTTTTCTAGCTAGTTCTCTATATTTTCTTTTATTTCCAGTGGCGTCTATTATCACATTTACATCGTTTTCTGTTAGAACTTTAGCTGCATATACTAGTGCTCCGTATATTATGTCTCTTTCTTCTTCACTATATTTTGGTTTGGGTGTGGCTATTTTCCTTAGGGCATCTGATGATATTATATACGCTTTTATTCCTTTTTCTTCTAGTTTATTCTTAAGTAGTCTTGAAATTGTTGACTTTCCACTGCCTGGTAGTCCTGTTATCCAGATACACCATCCCTTTATCGTTATCCCTCCAAGTATTTATTTACATCCTTAATGTTGAATTTGTTTATATGAAGCATTTTTTCAATGAATTTAAATAGTTTTAATCTTACTTCTAGGGGTAGGTTTGGATACCAGATGGGTGATGCTATGACTAGGGCTCTCCATGTATAGAATGGTTGTACTACTTCTAGTATTTCATGGTCACCTGTTAATTCTAAATACGTTCTCCAGAATTCTTCGAACAATTTTTTGAAGGGCCCCTCTAATCTGCCATATGCTTGTAGACTGTAGAATATGTAATTTATTGTTAGTGCTGTTACATCGTCTGCTGGTTCACCATATTCTCCTCTACTTCTATCTAATAATGTGAATGTGTTTTCGTCTTTGAACATTATGTTCCATGGATGAAAGTCGCCGTGAACTTGACTTAATCGATATGCTTTGTTTTTAAGTTTCCATCTCCAGTTTATGCATTTTTTCTCTATTTTGATAAAAAATTCCTTTTTTACATACTCTAAGTTCTCTGGATAGCTGTCTATTAATCCCATTATACATTCCCCATGTCCTATTAATTCTCTTGTTTTTCTAATGTATAATGAGGGGTCATTACCCTTTACTGAATGTATTGTAGCTAAGTATTTTGCTAAAGCTTTACATTTTCTAATATCTATGCTTGTGAGTTTCTTCTCCCTTTTTATTTTGTCAAGATCTTTATGATATAATTCTCCTTCAGCTTTCTCCATTAGGATGAAGAATTCCTTACATTTCCCTAGTGAAATTATTTGATTTTCATGGGTGAATGCTCCAACGTCTATTGATTTAACATGTCTTGGTAGTTTGTTGAAGGCTTGATGCTGCCACAATAATATTTTTGCTCTATCGGAAAAATGATGGTGATTGAAGATGCTTGGTTTTATTGTGCTTAAGACTACTTCTTTTTCTTCGCCATTTACTTTAAACTTTATTAGGTACGGTTTACCATACCCAAATTCCTTTAGTTTGTCTAGTTGCTCAATTTTATCTCCAAGTTCTCCTATCCCTATAATTTTTACTTTTTTTTCATTGAATAGTTTGCTTAAATATTTGGATAGTTCACTTACGTCTAGCAATATGTACACCATTTCATTTATTGTCTTTCTTCAAATTATTATTTAAGTAGATTCTTTTGGTTATAGGAGGAATAATTCTTCCTCAATCGTTCTTTTTTTAATGCTTAGGTCTGTACATTTAATTTTTAATTCTCCATATAATTCAGCCCATTTATCTCCATTAAAGACTGCTGATGCAATTCTTCCTATGGCGTCTGCCTTCATTATTCCGTAGCCACTACCTCCTCCTACGACAATTAAATCGTTTTCTTCAAATATTACAGGTTGTCTATCAATGGTGGTTACTTCATATATGGAGGACCATGCGTTTGACGGTCTCATGTCTTTAAATTGAGGAAAGTAACATTTTAGAATTGGATATATGTTTTTCTCATAAAATTTAAAGTCTGGTAAATATTCTTGTTCGATTTTGAATGGATTCCCTAGAGTTAATCCATGCCCAATCCAAAAAGCTTCTTCTTCAATTTCTGGTTTTATATATACTTCCGGCTTTGGGATTATTGTGAATGGCATGCATTTTTCTTTGTTAAATCCCTTAGTGTGAAGGATTTTTCTTAATTTCTCATTTTTTGCTTTTATAACATGGATATTCTTTTTTAGGGGTCTTATATGGGAGTCTATTCCTATGTTGTCTAGTAATTGTTGCATCCATCCTCCTGTTGCAATAATTGTTTTCTCTGCTAGAATTTTCTTTCCATTTACTTTTATTCCTGATATTCTCTTCTCTTGCCAGTAATATGGTTCTCCAGGTATGCTTAATGGTTTACTTGGATCTATTAAAATTTGATTTACTTTGTGGTTGTAGACTATTTTTCCTCCCATTTTTATGAATTCTTTTTCATAGAATTTTACTAGGGCGTCAACACTTATTGTCCCTGCATATTTTGCTAGTACTCCGATTTCAATGTTGCTTAATCCAATTATTTTTGCGTCTTGACTTCTATCTTTGTTTGTTTTTACTCCTAGTCTCTTCATTAGAGTTTTTGCTTCTATTATTTCATGTTCAGTTCCCTTTTCTTTCATTTCTTTGAGGTTTTTCTTTATTTCAATATATTGCTCTTCATCTAGCAGCCATAGAAATCCTATCCACCTGATTTTTAAGTTATATTTTGATTGTTTGTGTATGTCTCTATAGAATTCTATTGAAGATACTGCTAATTTTCTGCTGATTTCCGATTTGAAGAATCCTTGGAAGCATCCAGCGCTTTTTCCAGTTGCTCCGAAGCCAGGACCTTTTTCCTTTTCTATTATGAGGATGTTTTTATTTGGATTATTTTTCTTTATATGATATGCGGTTGACAACCCTATTATTCCTGCACCTATAATTACTGCATCATAATGCATAATTACCTTATGTCTTTTTTATTTGTTATTTAGTTTGTGAGGATATTTTTATTCTTCTGCCTCTTCCTCTACTTCTTCCCATTCCTCTTCTTCGCTCCACTCTTCCTCTTCAATTTTTAAATCTAACCATCTCTCCTTGCTTTCTGACATTTTGTATCCCTATTTCAGCTTATAGTTTGAGGGATTTAGCTTTTTTGATTAATATCTTCATGAATTGCCTTAGAGTAATTTTATTTTAAACTGTTACTTTATGATTGTTTGGATAGAGAACTATTTATATTTACTAAATATTATAGTCTTTTAGGTGGTTATTAATGAAAATAGTTTTCGAATCTAGAGATTATATCATTACTTTGACTGATAAAAAGCTTGAAATAGACTTGAAGCGTGGCGCCAGAGCTTATATCGAAAATATTTTAGAGGGGAGTAGATTCTACAAGACTTTGCGATGGGTTCTATCATATGTATTTCCAAGGGATTTCTATTTAGATGAGATTTTAGATATAAACTGTTCTCCTAATGGAGAAGTAATTATTAGAGAAAAAACGCCATTTGGAGTTAAAGATACCAAAATTACTGGTTTGACTCCTTCACAAGCTGAACTTTTAGCTAAGACTGTGAAGTCTTTGCTTGAGAAAAGTAAAGTGAAAATGATTACCGGTGAGGAAGCATAGTCCATTTTTTATTTATATCTCAAGCAATTTAGGTTATGGTTGATATCTAAATGGATGTCTGAATATTTCCCTATGTTTCTGTAATTCTCTTATTTTTGGTCTTTCTTCAATAGCTTTTCTTATAGCATATCTCATGGCTTTAAAATTGTTTGCTAATATTCTTTTTTCATTAGATGCTGTTGGATGTACAAATACATTTGCTATTATAATGATTTCATCGACAATTTGTTTTGGTAGGAATCCGTCTTTAATGCTTTCGTTAACTGCTCTTTTTATACCTTCACCTGCTACTTCATAGACTAATTTTGCCTGTTTTTTACTTCTTATTTTTACTGTGGGTATAATTATGGTTAATGGTTTTTCTGTGATTATTTTTGGTTTATGTTCTTGTACACATTTTTCAATTATTTCTTTAGCTACTTTTCCTAGTGGCCCATTTTTTAAGCCTAATATGAGATCTATATGTGCTATTTCAAATATTGGTGGTCCTGCAAATCCTTCTCCTACTTTGAATGTTAATCCGTATATTTTCTTTGGTGTTTCTGGGATAGCTGGGATATGAGTTATTATACTTTTTTCTTTGTCTAATATGAATTCTACTGGTTTTTTCTTTATTTTTCCTAGGTCTTCTAGAGTTATTCTTAATTCTTCTATGTCTGCGAAGGTGAAGAAGTCGCCTGGTATCATTGGTTTTCTTGTTTCTCCAATTTTATATCCCATCATGTTTAATGCTTCCTTTACTGCGACTGCTCCTCCTTTTACAATTAGCCTGGTTAATTTTTGGATTTCTCTTTGTATTTTTCTTGCTTCAACATGTTTTCTGTTTTTTATGGCTTTGTATAATTCTACCCATTTGTCTGGAATTATATTTGCACTTGCCAAGATTACTCCATCTACACCTGCCATTAATGCTGTTGCGGCTATTTCATCATGTCCGCATATTATGGATATTTTTCCTTTAACTTTTTCTAGTAGTGTGTTTATTAGTTTCATACTTCCGCTTGAATCTTTTATTCCAATTATGTTTTCAATTTGTGATAATCCCTCTACTGTCCACCATTTCATTTCAAATCCTGTGCATTGGGATATATTGTATAGGACTATTGGGAGCTCTACTTTTTCTGCTATTTTTTCATAGTATTCATATACTTCCTTATCAGTTAATTTTAAGTAGTATGGTGTTACAATTAATGCTGCGTCAACTCCTATATCTTTAGCTATTCTTGTTAGCTCTATAGTTTCTTTGATTGTATTTGCTCCTGTCCCTGCAATTACAGGGATTCTATTGTTGACTTGGTCTACTGCTATTTCTATTGTTCTTATTTTTTCCTCTTTTTTCATGTAAATGAATTCTCCGGTTGTTCCCACTGGAACAATTCCTGTTATCCCCTTTTCTATTAAATGTTCGATTAATTCTCGATATACTTCTTCGTTTATACTGTCTTCTTTAAATGGTGTTACTATTGCTGGTATTACTCCGTAGAGTGTTTTTTTGTTCTTCATCCTGTCACCTCAATTTTTGATAACGCCTTTTTCATAGCTTTATAAGTGTTTTTGAAGGCTTTTCTTCTATTTGTTAATGATGGATTTGCTAGTACTTTTACTATTATTACGTATTTTTCTATGGTTTCTTCTTTGACTTGTTTCTCTGTTATATAGTCGATGATTGCCTTTGATATTGCTGCTTGTATTGGTCCATAAATTATGCTTGCTTGTCTTAAACTTTTGATTTCTATTTCTGGTATGATTATAGTTGGTGGTCTTATCATAAGATTTGGTTCTAGTATTGCTGTTAATGCTTCGCGTCCATTTATGAGTCCTGCTAAGGCTTTAATATATGCTTCAGTGATTTTTGTTTCTTTTTCCCCTATTAGAATTGCTATGGTGATTTTGTCTATGTTTTCTCCTTCTTCTCCTTTACTTGCCTTTAGTCCTTCTTTATTAATTGTTTCTGCATTTATTCCTAAGTCTAGGAAGAGTTCCTCTAATGGTTTTTGCTCTTTTTCTATTTTTGTTTCTTTTACGGGTATTAATCCTAGTTTTTCTAATTCTAGTTTTATTTCTTCCATGTTCTCTAGTGTTAGGCTTCCCCCTAGACTTAATGGTTTTCTAGCTGTTCCAATCTTTATTCCTCTCATTTCAACTGCTTTTTTAACGGCTAGTATTCCTCCTTTCCTAGTTATAATTCTCAATAATTTTTGTATTGATTTTTGGATTTCAGCTGCTTCTTGGATTTCGCCTTTTCTTACTTTTTCATATATTTTTATCCATATTTCAGGTATTATGTTTGCTGTGGCTAGTATTGCTCCTTTTGCTCCAATTATTAATGCTGGCATGACTATTTCATCATAGCCTATGAAAATTCCTATTTTCTCTTTTACTCGATTTATTATTTCTAGTATGTAGGCTAGGTTTCCACTACTATCTTTTAATGCCACTATATTGTCGAGTTCGGCTAGGTCTTCGATTACTTCTCCGCTTATATAGTATCCAGTGCATTGAGGTATGTTATATAAGACTATCGGTATGTTAACTTTGCTTGAGATGGTGTAGTAGTGTTGATATACTCCTTTATCTGATGGCTTTAGATAGAAGGGGCTTACCACTAGTATTGCATCGGCTCCTATGTCCTCAGCAATTTTTGCTAGTCTAATGGCTTCCTCTGTTCCGCTGGCTCCTGCTCCTGCTATTACTGGTATTTTACCATTGACATGATCTACTACTATTTCATAAACCTTTCTTTTTTCGCTTTCTGTCATATACATAAATTCTCCAGTTGTCCCTACTGGTACAATTCCATGTACACCTTTTTCTATTAGAAAGTCGACTAGTTCTCTTAGCTTTTCTTCGTTTATTTCATCTTTTTTGAAGGGTGTTATTAATGCTGGAAGAATGCCTTCTAGAGCTTTCTCCTTTTTCATTTCAATCATCTCTTAAGGTTTAGGTATGGCTAGGTCTGATGCTCCTTGCTTAGATAGTTTTGCTTGGGGATAGTTGGCTTCAATTATTTCAATTATTATTTCAGCGTATTTCACTTTCTCTTTTGCTAGGAATGCTAGTGTATCTGGATTTGTCCATGGCCGGTATAGATTTGATGTTCCTATTCCAGGCTCTATTTTAAAGTAGCATGGTGCTGCTACTCTCACCATTTCGGGGCATTCATAGAATCTTACGTATCCACCAAATGACTCAAAAAGATATACGTGTATGTCTATTGGTATGCTGATTGCTTGTCTTATTGCAGCTAGCTGGGGTAGTGTTAAGTCACCTGTTGGATTGAAGGTTGTTGCCCCTAGCATTTCTAGGACTTTTGCTCCAGCTGGATTGGCATGTCCGGCATATATTGATACTTTGAAGACTATATCATTTGGTATTTCACCAATTTTTTTGAGCTCATTTAATGCCCATAGTAGTCCTTCATCTGTTATTAGGAATCCTCGAAATCCTATTTCTATACTTCTCATTATATCTGTGATGATATATGATAGTTGGTCTGCTCCCCTATGTCTTAATCCAGATATTCTACCTTCTGGAGTTATAAATTGCCTCCCAACATCCCATGCTGGTCGTGGGCCGGGTGTTAATATTACTTCCATTTTTGCATTTGCTGCCATTTTAGCAAATTCTTCAAGCTCTTTTTTTGATAGTAGTGTCGATCCCATAACTGTGCTTATGAGTCTATGTACTGGTACGTCTCTTTTATCAGCTTCATTAATTAGTGCTTCTAGTGTGGATGGTCTTTCTACGCCTGAAATTTCTATTCTATATTGACATTTATCGGGGAAGGTTTTTGTTGAAGTTGGGAGTTCATATAAGTCTCTTCCAGGTAAACCAATTTTTTCTAACATATTTTTTGCATCTTTAATCCTCATGAAGGACACCCATTTAACTCTTGGTGATTAAATTTTTAAATGATTGTGAAAAGATTCAATTTTAACTTTACTTTTGATTGTTTTATTTTTAAGATATATGTCGTTTTTGATGTTTATGCTTCAAAGAATAGTTTGTGTATGTAATAGTATTTTCCTCTATGCGAGATTGGTTCTGCTTTTAACACGTTTAGTAATTCTTCTTTTTCTAGGTTTTCATTTAATGTTACTGAGATTACTTCTCCTATGAAAATGGTGTGATCACCTGCTTTATATTTTCCAGCCATTTTGCACTCGAAGTGGGCGATACATTCTTTTATTAAGGGGGCTTTGATTTTATTGGCTTTAATTGGAGTTAAACCTGTTTCTTTGAATTTGTCTACATTTCTTCCTGAGTGTGTTCCACAGTAAATTATTTCTCTAACCAGTTTTTTGGGAGGTATGTTAACTGCGAATTCACCGTTTTCCTCAATTAGTTTATGTGAATATCTTTTCGGTGATACTCCTATGGCTAGTAGAGGTGGATTAAATGAGATCGGCATATACATTCCAATGGTAATTATATTGGATTTATTCTCTTTGTTAATGCATGTTACAAGCACAACTGGGCTTGGAGGGCTAAATCTAACATAGTATTTCGATGGATAGCATTTCTTTTTCTGCATTCTTATTTCTCCTTTTATTCAATTTTATATATATTGAACGTTAAAAGGGTAGTGGAAAGTTTAAGCGTAATTTTTATCTTTCATTTTTGGTGAAAGTGATTTGAGGTGTAGTAGTAAAACTTAAGAAACCTTTCTCATATTATCTTTCAGCTCTAATTTCAATGTTGGTGGTGTACTATGGTAAAGTTCAAAACTACTGAGCATGTCTTAAGGTTGATGAAGAATTTAGAGCAGGTTAGGAATATTGGTACTTTGGCACATGTAGATCATGGGAAAACAACTTTATCTGACTCCTTGTTGATGGCTGCAGGAATGATTTCTCCTAAGGTTGCAGGTAAAGCATTAGCTTTAGATTATGTGCCAATCGAGCAGATGAGGCAAATGACCGTTAAGGCTGCAAACGTCTCTCTCTATCATGAATGGAATGGTAAACCCTATGTTATTAATCTTGTCGACACCCCTGGACACGTAGATTTCACAGGGCATGTAACTCGTTCACTTAGAGTTATGGATGGTGCGATTGTTGTTGTTGATGCTGTTGAGGGGGTTATGACTCAAACTGAGACTGTGGTGCGTCAAGGTCTTGAAGAGAGAGTTAGACCTCTACTTTATATTAATAAGATTGATAGGTTAATTCGTGAACTTAGATTGTCTCCAACTGAGATTCAAGAGAAGTTAATGGAGATTATTCGTGATTTTAATGCATTGATTGACTTATATGCTGAACCTGAATTTAAAAATAAGTGGAAAGTTAATCCAGCTAAGGGTCAAGTTGCATTTGGATCGGCTTTGCATAAATGGGGCGTCACTATACCTATTGCTCAGAAAAAAGGTCTAAAGTTTAGTGACATTATCAATGCATATAATAGTGGTCCTGAAGCTGTAGAGGAACTTGCAAAGGAATTCCCATTGTATGCTGCTATACTTGACATGGTTGTGGAACATATTCCTAATCCCCGTGAAGCTCAGAGGTATAGGATACCTAAGCTTTGGTCTGGTGATCTAAATAGTGAGATTGGCCAAGCAATGTTAAATTGTGATCCAGATGGACCACTAGTTATCTGTATTAGTAAAATTGTTGTTGATCCTCATGCAGGTTTAGTTGCTACTGGACGTGTTTTTAGTGGAACGGTTCATAATGGAGATGAAGTATACTTAATTATGGCTAGGAGTAGTGGTAGAGTTCAGCAAGTAGGCTTATATATGGGACCTTACCGTGAAGTAGCTAATGAGATAAGTGCTGGCAATATTGTCGCTTTATTAGGCTTAGATAGAGCTAGAGCTGGAGAAACCATTGTTGATTTAAAGTACAAGGACGTTATGCCTGCATTTGAACGCTTAAGGTATATTAGTGAACCTGTAGTTACTATTGCTATTGAACCTAAAAGAAGTAGTGACCTACCTAGATTGGTTGAAACTCTACGTAAAATGGCTATTGAGGATCCAACACTTCAAGTCAAAATTAATGAGGAGACTGGTGAGTATTTGATTAGCGGTATGGGCACTTTACACCTTGAAATTGCTTTATGGGATTTGCAACAAAGAACTGGTGGAATACCAATTGAGACTTCTCCACCAATCGTCGTTTATAGGGAGAGTATTAAACGTTCTGCAGGACCAGTGGAAGGGAAGTCTCCTAATAAGCATAATAGAGTTTATATTTCAATCGAACCTTTAGATGAGACTACTTTGAATTTATTAGCTGAAGGTAAAGTTTATGAGGATCAAGACTGGAGAACACGTGCAAAAATACTTCGTACAGAAGCTAATTGGGATTCTAGTGAAGCAAGGGGCATCTGGGCTATAGATGAGCATCTAAATATTCTGGTAGATGTTACGAAAGGTGTTCAATATTTAAGAGACATTAGAGATACAATCATTTCTGGTTTTAGATGGGCTATGGAGGCAGGTCCATTGTGTCAAGAACCTATTAGAGGAGTTAAGATTAAGCTTGTAGATGCAATGGTTCATGAAGATCCAGCACATAGAGGTCCTGCTCAGATTATGCCTGCCACTAAAGATGCTATTTTTGCAGCATTCTTAATGGCTGAACCAATAATCTTAGAGCCTTTATTGAAGATTGAAGCTAAGGTTCCACAGGAATTTTTAAGTGGATTATTAAGAGTTTTAACTTCTAAGCGTGGAAGAATTCATCAAATGGAGCAGCATGGAATGTTAATGTTAGTTAGGGGAGAAATTCCTGTTTCTGAAACCTTCGACTTAGCAGATCAGATTAGAAGTTCTACTCAAGGAAGATGCTTCTGGAGTACTGAATTTTCAAGATGGGCTCCAGTTCCATCTCAATTGGCAATGGAGATAATTAAGCAAATAAGAAAGAGGAAGGGTTTACCTCTAGAGATACCTCGTCCAGAAGATTTTCTGCCAAGGTGATTGTTTATTGGTTCTAGTTTAACTATATTACCCCCCATTCTTCCTCTTCCTCTTCTTCCCATTCCTCCTCTTCCCACTCTTCTTCCCATTCTTCTTCAAGCCATTCTTCTTCCTCTTCTTCTAGTTCTTCCCACCATTCTTCTTCCTCTTCACTTCTAATCATTAAATTGTCAGCCTCCTAAGTTTGAGAGAATAGTTTCGTGCTTAAATTTTTTATGTAGCTTCATGTAAAATGCACAGATATAAAAAATAAAGTTTATTTTTTATGTGGTTTTAATTAACTTTCATATTTTCCAGAGCTTTGATGTAATCTTCATGTGGATACTGCCATTTACCTTTGACGTGTAGCCTTATTGGTAATAATTGTTTCCAGTCTTTTTCAGGGTCTATTAAACACCATTCATATTTTGAAATAGCCTTTTTAGAGTGCATTTGAGTTAATGCCCGAGCAAATCCGGGTAACTGGTCAATTAATATGTATGTTCTAAGAATTAGTAGTAGCTCTTTTTCATAGATCATTAATTGCTGTATGAATGGTTTTTCTTCAAGAGACTTTATGAATGCATTTAGTTTATGGTGGCTGTCAAATTTTACTCTTACAATTGATTGATGGGCAAATTGTCTTGGATATGGATATATAGTTGGTTCATATCCTTTTATTACACCATAGTTTACTAAATGTTTATAGTAATGGTATCTTACTGTGGGTGGAGTTACTCCAAGCATTAATGCTAAGTCTTTGAAGGTTACTTCACTGTTTTCTTCAATTTTTTCGAGTATAAAGAAGTCAGATTCATCGAGGGGGGCATATGCTTCTTTTCTAAAACCTTCCTCCATTACGTCTTTCTCAGTACTACTTGAAAGATGAGTTAAGAATTCTTTAATCCATTTATCCCAGTTAAATATCCATTGTTTATTTATGGTGTCGAACCATTGAAAGTTTGGCTTTGGATGTTGTTTTTTGGGTTTCCAGTATAGTTTTACTTTATTTAAGATCTCCTGTTGCTTTAATTCGTTTATGAATTTCTCGAATAATTTCTTTTTATCAGATGGAATAGCATAATAGCAATAATAGAATGTTTGATCTGATAGGTAGCATCTTGATATTTCTCTCCAGTAGTCAATGATTTTTAATGCTTCACCTGCTTTGTCGATAGCATTATAGAATGGCTTTGCAATTACAATAACTGGGGTTAATCCTATTTTTTCTAGGTCTATGTCTACGTTTAATTTTAGAATTCCTCTTCTAGCAAGCTTATCGTAATAGTAGTGAACTAATGCTGGAGGCATACCTGTTTCTCTGGCTACTAGTGACAGATTTCTAGATCTGACTTTGTTTAGATTTCTAATTATTTTGATGCAGTTGTCGTCTATGGCTTTTACGTACTTTCTGAAGTGCGGGCATACTTTCCAACTCATCTTTTACACCTTGATTTATTTTCATATTGTTCTCAAGATATCTTCCTTTTATTTTTATGTGAACTTTTTTCAAATGATTATCAATACATGTTTTTTAAAGAAGAAAAATTTAAGAGTATTTTTAAATAATTGTATTTTTTATAGAAATATTTTATTATTTTTATTTATTTTTAGTAATTATTGGCTCAGTGCTCAGCTGGCTCATCAATATTCAGCCCTTACACGCAACATCATCGCCATATATTAATCCTTTATTTAACTTTTAAGTTTATATCTTAAAATTGCAACTACTCCCCCTAGTGATTTTAATTGTTTTCCCGGCTCATGTATAGAGCTAAAGATTTTTATTTTTCCTCTCTTGTTTTCTACTTCCCTCATTATTTCTTCGATTTTTAGTCTTGTTTCATCATAGGAATGTAAGATTTCGTCGAGCACGTATAATTTTTCTATTGCTCCCATTTTTGCCATTTTCTCTATTTCTTCTATTCCGAAGACTATTTTTTCTTCTTCTTTTATGAGTAGTTCTAGTAGTTCTGAAATTAGCTTTGCTTCTTCAATTATTCCATACTCGCTTAGTGCTTTCATTATTGCTTCTCTTCTTAGTGTTTCATAAACTCCTCTTATTCCACCGTTTGATGTGTTTTCTTCGTATATTCTTGGTTTTGTTTTTTCATTTGTAAATGCTTCCTTTATTTTTTTAGCTATTTTTTCTCTCATGTGGCTTGGTCCTGATATTATTAGTGTTTCAATTGACTTTTGTTTAACTATTTCTTTTACTTTATTAGTTATTTCTGATATCTTCTTTCTTATTTTTTCTTCTCTTTTTTGTACTTCTTTTTTCCCTGGTAGTCTTAATGCTATTTCGAAGAGTATTTCAACGCCGTAATCTCTGAGGATTGCTATTGCGGCTTCTTCGTCATCTATTGATAGGATCATGGTTTTCATTTTGGTTTTTTTGCATGCTTCATTAATTCTTTTTATTATGTGTTTTTGCCATTTATCCTTTATTATGGCTATTTCTTTTCCGATGTCTAGACTGATTGTATGGTGGCTTCCTCTAAATCCTCTCTCTTCATATTTTTCCGGTTCTTCAATGATGATCCCATTAATTCTTAATCTTTCTGTGAAGGGTTGGAATTCAAGTTTTTTTACTCTAATGCCTAGGGTCATTGTTTTTCTCGCACTTTTTTCTCCGACTTTTATTTCTCTCGATGTTTTTGCATAAACTATATCTCCTTCATTAATTATGTTATAGAGTAGCCATAGGTCATCTTGATTTTCAACTTTTAACTTCATTATGCCTCTTTTTTCATCCCATGCTAATATTTTCATTTTCATCACTTTATTTTGGTGTTCTTTTATGTCTAGCATATAAACCTAATATTCTACTTATCTATATTGTTCTTTAGGTGAACTAGTTGGAGGTAAGCTTGAATATAGAGTTTTGTCGTTACATAGGTTTATTGTTGAGTAAAATAAGGTTTTATCCTTCATCATTTACTGATGAGCTATATTATCCAGGATTAAAATGTGATGATGAATTGGTTGCAAATTATTTCTTCTTCATGGTTGCCATTGATCATAGGACTGGTATTAACTGCCTGCCTTTTAATGGACGTGTTCATGGAAGAATGTTTCATGGTTCAAATTTGCTTTGGAGATTAGGTAAGTTAAAGTTTAACTCTAATCCTGAATTGTTTTTGCCTGAAAATATGAGGAATATTTCTACTCGTGACATAATGGAATGGTTTAAAGTTGATTTTCCTGTGCCTGTCTGGATTCGAGATCCTGATGTTAGAGCTTTTCTTCTTAGAGATGCAGCTATTAAGCTTATCACGTACTATGATGGTTCAGTTTTAAATTTAATTGAGAGGTCGAAGGGCTATCTTTATCGTAATGGTGATGGATTTATTGAGAGACTTAAAATCTTTAGAGCTTATGAAGATCCTATTGAGAAGAAGTCATTTTTATTAGTGAAGTTTCTTGAGAGACGTGGTCTTTTAGAGGTTATAGACGAAGATAATCTTAATGTTGCAGTTGATAATCACTTAGCTAGAATTGCCTTGAGGCTAGGAATAATTCATGTTGATGATGAGACTTTAAATAAAATTAGTCTGGGTGAGAGATTCACTGTAACTGAGGATTATGCTCTTAGACTTAGAGTTAGAGAGGCTTATAAATTGGTTTCAGCTTTTTCTAGAGTTAGGCCAACCGTCTTGGATGATTTTTTCTGGTTACTTGGCAAGTATTGTTGTAGAAGAGTTTCACCTGTATGTATGGTTGGTTGTAATCGCTTTGACTGTCCACTTATGGATTTAATAGGTAATTGCCATCATAACTGTCCTTTACAAGCTGTGTGTAGGGGTAGACTTAATCCAAAGCTTCAAGTGCTTCCTGAACATAATTTCACTGAGACATGGTATTATTAGGGTGAATATAGATGTCCTTTGAAATTGGTGTTTCAACTCTTTTTACTATGGATGTGGATATTGATTTTCTTATTAATCATATTGATGATACGCTTATCCATGTTTGGGAGTTTGTTAATGATGGTTTACATTTTCTTCATGGAAAAGAGGAAGAATTATTGGCATTATGTAGGAGGGTTAGAGATTTAGGCTTGACTCTTTTTATGCATGCTCCTTATGCTTCAATTAATATTTCTGCTACTAATCCAGTTTTACGTAAATATACTCAAGATATTACTTTGAGCTGTATAGATCATGCTAGGAAGCTTGACTGTAAGTATATTGTTTTTCATCCTGGATTAAGGGATCCATTTACTTTTCTATTTGAAGATTTAAATGAACCAATAGTTGAGAGCTTTGATTTTCTAGTTAGAATTGGAGACTTATGTAATGAGTATGGTATAACTCCTCTTTTAGAGAACTTATCTACAATGAGGGCTACAATTATTTCTCCAAGTGACTTTAAATTTTTCTTTAAATTGACAGGTAATTTTAGAATGGTTTTAGATATTCCACATTCTCTTTTAACTGGCTTTTTTGATGATTATCTTAATCTTCTGTCAGATAGGATAGTTTATTTCCATATTAGTGATAATAATGGTAAGCGTGATTTACATTGGGCTCTGGATAGGGGTTCATTGAATTGGCGTCAAGCATTAATGAAAATTTTGAATTCTGGTCTGTCTGGCCCCATGATTATTGAGAATATTACTTTCAGTGATGTAAAGTTGAGTTTAAATACTTTAATTCAATTTTTAAGTGAATTATGACTGCTATCTTGTTATACTTTATTTTTCCTTTTAATCCCTCTTCTTAGCTTTTTCATTTCACCGAAGAGTTCAATTAGCCTTTTATACTCTTCTTCATCATAGAATTTACATTCTCCTCTAGTATACTCCTTAGCTACTTCTATACAGAATCTAGTTGCTGCTTCAAGGCTATTGATGTAGGTTGCTCCAGTTGCACATCCTGCTATGGGGAGTCTGGCTGTTATTGCAACTCCAACTACAGGTGAATTTGTCATTAACCATGGTTGCATTATACTGTTTATATGATAGATTCCTGTTCCATAGGGAGTTATGTCCTGCATGGTTATTGGAACAATTTTCGCTACATCTCCAGTAACCCTCTCATAAATATCAATTAAGTCATCACTAACCTTTAATATCCATCCATCTTTAACTGTTGGAGTTATGGCGAAGCCATCAACTTTAATTACTCTGTTGCCTTTAGTTGCATCGATAGATAATATTGCATCCATCCTTTCATCAACTTCTTTCTCAAGAATTGTAAAGATGTCCAGAGGTGAACCCATGAATGGAACTGGTTTATGTGGAGTTGTTGGGGCATTAGGGCATATATGCGTAGTTACAATAACATCTCCATCCAAAACATCTCCCTGGTTAACCATGTCTGCGAGTTTAAATGCACAAGCTAAAGCGACAATAGCGCCATCTGCATCTGAAACTAAACCTAACATAGCCGGCCTAGCACCAACACCACCTAGTCTACCGATAATTCCAAGTGTAGGTGCCTCGCCGCCAGCTATTTTCCCTTTTCTACCTGAAACAATTATCTTTATGAAATCCGTAGATCCTTTCTTTCCAGTTAATTTCTCTACTTTAATGTTCTTTAAACCTCTCTCCTTCAATTTTTCTTTTATTTTTCTTCCATCAACATATGCACTATCAAGTAAATCAGCTACCTCAACAACTTGCTTCAAACAGGTCAATTAAACCACCAACAATTAAAATGAAAAAATCTTATTTTTATTTCTCCCTAAAATCCTCTTAATCTCATTCCAGTCAATAAGCTCCTTAACAATAATCTTTAAATGCTTCTTCAAAATACTAGACGTTTTCTTAAAACCAAATCTACTAGAATTCCAAGTAACAAAAGGAGGGTAAAACTCAGCACTTTCTAAAACAACCTTACCATTATTCATCCTAAATTTAACATAACCCAACTCCTTAAGATAACAAACTTCATTAGGACACAAAATATCAACTTCGAATGCGCCACGCCTTAAAAACACCAATCTATATTCATTAGCATTCCTAATTAACCTACCACAAGGACATTGAACAACTTCCTCTACGCTGGTCACAAAATCACCAAACCCACTAAACAAAAACTATAAATAAACATTACGAGAACATGTTTTCTAAATTTGTCTATTAAAGTAGATTGATTTCAATGAAATGTACGAATATACAATAATTTAATAGACAATAAAGAGGAATATCGGTACAAAATAAAGTCCAGTTTTCCATAGTAAAATTAGTGGAGAAGAGGCTATAATCCTAGAGCTGGACAAAGCAAAGCATAAAACTAACAATAATATAAAGATCTCTTCATTTGGAACAAATATAACAGAAAAACTTAAACATAAAAAATCCACCAATAAAATAGAAGAAAGCGGCGGTCGTCTAGCCTGGACTAGGACACGGGCTTGCCGATCCTAGCAAAAAGCCCGCGACCCGGGTTCAAATCCCGGCCGCCGCACCACTTCTTTCTAATGTTGGTTATCCTAATTTAATAGGTTTTTGTTTTAGGCTGTATGCTATTTTTGTTTGATTTCTCTTGGTGGCATCTCTTCTTTTATTATTGGTGCTATTTCCACGTCTATTATGTTGTGCATTAGTGTTTCTCTGAGTATTTTTTCGATTTCTTTTTCATTCATTCCTTTGCTTTTGAAGTATTGGTGGATTTCTTCTTTGAAGAGTGCTTTTTCATTGTAATGCTTGAAGACTTCTTGGATTAGCTTCTTTAGTTTTTAATTTATGCCCTTATTTTAGAGTTTTAAATTGTATTTTAATTCTTATCTGTTATTGGTACTTTTATTCTGTTTTTGCGAGTTTTTCTTTTAGGATATATACTTTCTTCGTTTTTATTTCTTCTTTTTCTATTATGGTTGTTAGTCCTATGTCCACTACGTCATAGACTAGTGCATCTTCTAATAAACTTTTTGACTACATTTTTACTTAGTCCTTTTTTCATGAGGCATTCATAGATTTCTTCTTCAAGTAAAGCGTTTTTATTGTAGTGTTTAAAGGCTTTTTTGATTAGTTTCCTAGTGTTTTTCCTATTCTTCATCTTCTTCCTCAGTTTTTAACTCAAACACTATTTTTCTTCCTATAATTTCCAGTGGGTTTTCTGGCTCTGATATCGGTATTACTCCTATATCTATTATATTATTGTTTAAGGCTTTCACCCATAGTTTTTTATGTCATCTTCTTCCATACCTTTCTTTTTAAAGTAAGCGATAAATTCTTCTCTATATATTATTTTTTCTTTATAGAAATCAAAAACTTCTTTGATCATTCTCTTTAATTTATTTATTTCCATTCTTATCCCTCAAACTTTCTTTCTTCATGATTTTTTCTTCGTTTTCCTATAAAAGATCTCATTAAATTTATTTTGCCTCCATTCCTGTGGGATGTATGAAGGAATATTGTCTATCAATTTTTCAATTTTTCTTCTCAGTGTTTTCTCCAACATTCTATGCCTATATTTGAGGAAGATTTCGTATTGTTTCTTAAGTCTTTCAGCTTTCCATGATTCTGGTAACATTCCATACTTTTTGCATATTAGTTCAAGTAGACTTTGTCTTCCAATATTACAATTCCATGAAACTGTTACTCTATCCTTTTTGCTTATATGCAGTGAAGCTGGACGGATTCTTAATGCTTTTTCTCTAATAATTTTTTGATGCGATTTTCTTAAGATTTCTACTTCTTGCTCCAACATCGTGGGCGGGTTTTCTAGAACGATATCAATAATATGTTCATCGTTAATTTTTCCTATTGGTATTTTTCGTTTTTTCTCTGTTGTTAGTTGTTTTAGTTTTTGTATTTGTTGTGGTGTTAGTTTGTCTGTTATGTCTATTGATCTACTCCATGATACTGTCATTCTTAGTCTTTTTTCTTTTGTGATATGGAGGCTACTTGTTCCTTCCTCTGTTAGCGTTGCTTGGAAGTGGTATTTTGCGTAGTTCTGGGTTTTTGTATATTTCTGGGTCTAGGGTTGGGTTTGTTATTGTTTTTTTGCCTGGTTTTATTCCTGTTTTTATTAGTGCTCTTGCTATTGTTGGGTCTATGTTTGTTACGTAGGCTCCTTTGGATTTGTCCCATCTTGGTTTTTCTTTTACGTTTGTTTTTAGTTCTTTTAGGAGTTCTATTACGTATCTGTGTAGTGTTGGGTCTTTGTTGACGTATTCGGCTTTTACTTGGGTTGAGCTTTTTGCTACTATTGTTCCTTCGTTTAGTATGTGTGTTTTTAGTTTGATTATGGTTGGTGATTTTAGGTTTATTGGGAATATTCTTGTGAATAGGTTTATTTCCTCTAGTTGTTTTGGATTTAATTTTAGGTATTTGCAGAATTGTAGTAGTGATTTTACAGTTGGGTGTGTTACTGGTTTTTTAAGCCACTCTATATATAGTTTTGCTTTTCTTGATGGTATTTTTAGTTTGTTTTTGAGTAGGTCGTAGTAGTTTTTTGCCTGTTTTTGTTGGACTAGTTTGTCTAAGATTTGCTTTAATATCTTTGTTTTTATTGCTATCTTTATTGTTGGTGGTTCGTCGTACCAGTGGTAGTGTTTGTGTATTATTTTTGTGTTTGGTTTTAGTCTTTGTATTATTTTGGTTAGTTGTTTGTTATTTGTTTGGGTATTTTTATTTTTGTTCTTAGTTCTTCTATGTCTATTTCTTTTTGGTTTTGTGTTGCTTTTAGTATTTTTATGATTAGTTTTGCTAGTATTCTTCTTTTTCTTGTTGTGTTTAGGTATGTTCTTGTTTTTAGTTTGTATTGTCCCATGGTTTTTCACTGGATTAGTTTTACTTTTCCTCTTGGTGTGATTATGATTGCTGTTTTTAGGTCTTTTTTGGTTGGTGTTCCGAGTAGGTGTGTTGGTGGTAGCTGCCAGCATCCTGTTGATGCTAGTCCTTCTTCATGGTTTATGAAGGCTCTGTGTATGTGTCCTATTATTAGCCAGTCTGCTTCTATTGTGAATTTGTATTGTTTTAGTGTTTTTATGGCTTGTTTCATTTTGGTTTTTGGGTTTTCAATTATTTTGTGTCCATGTTGGATTTGGATTGTTTGGTTGTCTGGGAGTTTTATTACTAGTTTTTCTTTTGCTGTTCTGTGGAATCGGTATAGGTTTAGTAGGTTTTCTTCTAGTAGTTTTTCCTTTATGTCTCTTTCTATTCTGTATATGTTTGATGTGTGCATGTTTTGGAGGGCTAGTTTATCCATTGATTTTAGCAGGTTTTTGTCTGAGCTGTCGCAGCATCCCTTAACTGTAAGTACGTAGCTTTTCAGTTTTCTAAGCGTCCTGAAGAACATTGTTGTTTGGTATAGTTCTGGTCTTCCCCATCTTAAGTCAAAGACGTCTCCTAGAAATATTATGTATGTTGGTTCTAAATCTTCAAGGAATTCAAGTAGTTCTTCGAATAGTGATTGGGGAGTCCATATGTGGCTGTCTGATATTAAGACTGCAATTTCACCTCTCTCTATTACTAAGTCATATAATTCATAGCTATGTGCTTCTCCACCATTTAGCATTGATTTAACTTGACTTAAATTGTGACCAGCTCTAAACCCTACATTTTCAAGCAAATCTTTAGTTCTAATATTTTTACAGGTGGGACAGTTACATTTTAGAAATTTTCCTGAAACATTTACTTCTCTTTCATCTAAGTAGAGTGTAAATCTCCCTGCATCTAAATAATAGCTGAATCCGCCTATACTTAGATTCTTAACTTTATGGAATACTTCTTTTATGAATTTTATTGAGGATGGACGTAGTGCGCCAATGATTAGGAGGGATTTAAATTTACCTTGAATTTCACTTGCATATCGATAAATTATGTTTCTAGCCCATGGGTCAAACTTGAAGTTTGCTAGGTATTCAGATGCATGTAAAGCTACATTTTTAACACCCATTTTCTTAAGAGATTTTACGCTGAATGATATTTGCTTAGGCGTATTCCCCTTAAGTAAGCCAATTACAGCTAAATCTTCTAGGCAGAGCTTGTATGTTAACTTTAAACCCATTAGCAAATTGATCCATGAGTAGTATAATGGTATGTCAAGATAGACTGGAACATCCCATCCAATCACAGCGTCAAATCCACCTTGCTTAGCAATCTTAATGAATTCTTCAAAGACTTCTTCATCAAGTAAAAGCTCATCAAGCATTATGGATGATAATAAAACTTTACCTTCAAAATCTAGATATGAATGAATACCTCTAGACAAACATCGTTAAATAAATCTCTCCTACAATAAATTTCCTCAAAAGGCACTATAACAGCCTTAACATTAACCCATCTCCAACAATAAGTTTCCTTATCACCAATAGAAATTATTGGAATAACTCTGGGCAATGAAGCATCCCTAACACTTAAAGCCTCCACTTCTCTTAGAGAATCAAGTAAAGCCTTAACCTCCTCTCTACTCATATCTAATAAGACAAATTTTGAACCATAAATCCAGCAATCCGCAATCTTCCCAATCACACGTCCAGAAAGATTACACCTCAAAAAGGGGCAATAATGCCCACCTCTCCCAACACCATCACAAATTTCCCTTAAAACACAGAAAAAACATTGTCTATCACAATAAAACATACTCATCCATCTCCTCTCATTAATTTTTAAAGAAAATTCCTTTTAAAATTTTTAAAATATAGATATTAACATAGCTTGCCTACTTGAACCGCTTGTAAATTAGAATTGATGACATTAGAATGAATGCTATATCTGTTGTTAGGATTATTGGGATTGGTTTCTTAAGGTTGGTTGTTATGTATTCGGTTGGGTCTCTTGGAAAATTTATTACACTTCCAGCTAGAAAACCTCCAGCTATTATGTCTCCCCAAATTATTTCTTCTGCCTTCAGTTCTTGGGCTTTTTCAGTTGCTTTTTGTAGGATTTCGATTTGATGAATTAATTCGTCTAGTCTCTCCAGTATGCTTTTGTAGTTTATTTGTGTTTCTTGTAGATATGTTGCCCTCTATTTGTATTGTAAATTGATATATAAGCTTCAATTTAGTCTTTTTTACAGACTGGTCTGTCATGGAAACCTTAAATAAGTCTTTATCTTCTTATACCTTGGTGCATAGATTATGAATGTAGATTCTTCATTTAAGGTGCTTCATGAGCCTAATCGGCTGTTTATTGTGAAGTTTATTGCTGAGATGGGTGGGTGTGCTAGTTTTAATGATTTGCTTAAGGCTACTGAGTTGAGTAAGGGAAATCTGTGGAGTCATCTTCAAGTTCTCGAGAAGGCTGGTTTTATTGGGGTGAAGAAGGGCTTTTTGAAGCGTAAGCCACGCACAGATTATCATCTTACTGAGGAAGGAAGAAGGGCTTTATCCACTTATGTTTCTGGGATGATTAGGGAACTAAAGGAGATATCTAAAATTCTTAAATTAAAATATTCACTGTGACTTTTTCAATATTGTTTTAAGCTCTCTATTTTCTTTCACATCTGAAATAAACGAAAGAATATGTATCGTTACCTAAACTTTTTTACAATTTTGTTCTAGGACAAACGGCTTTCGTTTGATATCACTCTAATTAAAATTATTCTTCTTTTAGTAATATTTAAATATTTTTTAAGAATAATGACAAGGGGAATTATAGTTGAAAGGGAAATTTCAAAAGGTTCCTTCTAAAAAATATACCAGTTATGGAGGATGTTATCTTTATGCTTATGCTGAGGGAGATATAACCGAGGAAGAAGAGCCCATCCCTGATAAGGTTTTCTTTGAAATAGAGTGGTGGGCTGGTTGTTTATCTGGACCTAGTCCTCCAATTCAATGGTATGTGTCAGAGGCATGTCTTCAAGATTATGATGGAAAGAAGAAATATTATTGTTCTCGTGTTGAAGAAGTTACCTGTGATATAATGGATGAAACTTGCTGGGCAAGAATTAAATTTTGTGTTAAAAAGAATGAAAGCATAACGGTTCTTGCTACTGAATGGGTTCTAGTAGAGGAGTTTGAGGGTTGAAAATAGATGGTTACTAAGCGCGTTATTTTTTATGTTCTTTCTATTATATTCCTTTCTGCAATTTTCCTTGTTATTGAAGCAAGTTATCCTAGAATCAGTATTCATTATGAAACATATGTTGCTGGTGATAATCTACTAAGTAATGGTGGATTTGAAGGTGGATTAGTTGGTTGGTTTTCTAATGGTATGGTTATAAGTAGTGATAGCTTTGAAGGCTCTAAGGCGTTGCTTATTAGAGATCGTGGAAGTGTAAAGATTAATTTATCTAGACCTTGCCCTGCTAGGGGTTTTAAAGTTTTATTTGCATATAAAGTTGCTAACTTAACTGCTGAGGGTTACTTATATGTGCTCTGGATTGATATGACAATCAAAATTGGAATTAAAGAATTTAATGTTAGTTTAGGGTATACTGGAGGTACAATTGCAATGCATCCAGATTTTGCAGTCACTAAAGATAACGGTTGGGCTTCACCTAAAACAGGTTTAGAGCATGATGTCTACAATGGTTGGCGAATTGTTGAATTAGATTTGAGTAAGGCTTTCGGAGTTGCATCTTCAGATCGAAATGCACGTTCAAAACTTGGAATAGGCTATAGGCCGGAATTTAAAATTGAAAACTTCATGGTCAAGAGCTTAGAAATACTAATGAGAGCAGTATCTGTTTCAGGTCCTGAACATGGAAACTTTCTTATAGATTCAGTAACCGTTTACACTCCTTATACTAATCAATCCAAAGTTATTGTTGCTCTATCCTCTAAAAATATTATACCGTTTACAGTTGTCATAACTGGTGGGGGAAGTTGTAATTACTACAATATAATGCCCTTTGAGAATACAAAAATAAATCTCGCAGTTGAAGACAAACCTAACGCATTAATCATATATATCAAGCCTTTTCTACTTCCTTTAGGCTATGTTAAAAAACTTAATTTATCTATCTAAGAATCAGTTTCATAAAATTTCTAGAATTCCTAAGTAAACTTATTTTTGTTGTAATTGTTTATTTCCAGTTTATTGTTTAGCTTTACTCTGTTTCACTTAGTTTTTCAAGTTTCTCTTTTTTCATCAAATATAGCCTATAGACTATTAAGATTATTGCCTATGTTAATGTCCCAGTCTATGACATGAAAGGATATTAGAAAAGCTAATATAAAATTAATTAAACCAATTCTCACACATCCTGCTGGCGGTTGAAATGCAATTATCACTCATAGAAATAATAACACTGTTGCTAAGTCAAGGCCTAAGTGTTTTCTATCGGTTGATTATATTCCAGTTGCTGATGATATAAGTGTCCAAAATAGTGCTCCCTCTACATGTGGGAGTTAAATTTAGAATAATATTTTAAGGTCGTTGAAATTGAATTAAATTAAACCAATAGTCAAATATAGGGACCATTAAAGCCCAAGTATAGAAAATAGCTGATATGAAGTAAAATTTCAAGTATTTCTACTTTATCAAGATTGTTATTGGTAAACTGAATTTTAGATATTTAGTTTGCTCTGTGATTTATTTCAATAAGTTTGTATGACAATATTTTTATATTAAATTAAATATATTTATATTTAAAAATGTTTATTTGGGGTTGTTGTGTTGTCGTTTATTTCGCCTTTAAGTCCTAGGCAGAGGTTGATTTGGTCTTTATTGAGTCGTGGTCTTAGTGTTTCTGAGGTTGCTAGGAGGTTGAGGACTACTCCACAATATGTTCATCAGACTAGGAGGGCTGCTGAGGCTAAATTGCTTCGCGCCTTGATGGAGGCTGCGTGTGCTAGTAGTATTCAGATAAAGTTGGCTAGACCTGAGGCTGGCATTCTTTGGGGTTATCATCCAGGTCTTAGGAGGGATGCGATCATAACTTATTCTGCTAGACAGGGGATTAAGATTTGGTATTGGTATGATAATCCAGAGGAAGTCACTGACCAAGCTTTTCTAAACGAGACAAGGGAATACTTGTTAACCTTCGCGGAGGAGCGGGGGATTCATTTGACCGAGGAGGAGAAAAAGCTTCATCCAGCAAAGCTTGCAAATGTCATCTTTAGTAGGCTTCTTCCGGGGGTTAAATCGTGATTTCTAAGGATAAGTTGTGGAGGTTAATTCGAGGCTGGCTACCCAAAACTCCACAACCAGCAAAGTCTTTAAGGAGCTTTACTCAGTCAAATGCGATGGTTGTTTCAATTGGCATTTTAGCTATAGTGATTATGGCAATATTTATACGTCCCTTATCTTGGAGTATTACGTCTACTACCTATTCTAGTCCACCATCCTTATCTAGACCAATAATGCTAAGTAGGGCTTCTAACTCTAGTGTTTCGGAAGAAGTTGAGTTTATTTTTGAGCCTGATAATACTCTTCGAGTTGTTGCTTATGTCTTTGTTTCGCTTCCATTTGAATTGGGTGAAGCTGAAACTGAGCTTCGAGACTTAGATTTTTATGTTATAAAGAAGAGGATTGATAAAGTTATGTTACATTTAACTTATGATATTACTTCCTTTTCAAAAAATCAAACTAGACTTTGGGCTGACTCCATTGCGAGGAAGTTTGCATTAATGATAAACGGAACACCAGTACTTGTAGAAGAGAAGGAGTATGATTTTCTTCCCATAATTGATATGTCTTTATCTAGACGTTTAATTTTTTACAGCTACATTTTCGAAAATACTAGTAGAGAAAAAGCATTGGACTTTATGTTTTCATTTAAGCCAAAACTGGGTTTTTCAGGATTAATAGATAAGAGTCATATAAATGAAGATTCGGAAGTTTGGTATGGTACATACCCCAAGGGAGACATGTATATTGGTATTGCAACTAAAATAAAGGTTAACATTAACCAAACTCCTGGAAGTGTAAATATACTTGACTTAGTCAAAATTTTTGGTAAAAATAAGACTGTTATTTTAAATGGTAACGTCTCGAGTTCGAATTTATATCTGAGGATTTTCCCACCGAGTGGAGTTAGATATAAGATTATTGAATTCGAGTTACTTTTCAACTATAGTTATCTTTCACCTCTTAAGTATTATCATTCAAATCAAGGTGCACACTACTTTATGTCATGTTCGATTTATCCGATGATAGATGGAGAGTCGATTTTTGATAGTTGGAAAATTGAATTTGAAGTAGAGTCTACAGAGACTTTCCCATCAGCAATAATAATGATCGCTTTTTTAGCAGCATTGTTATCATTCTTGGCTTACTCTAAATTTAGGAGGTAAGTCTTTGTCTCTTAAATATTTTATTAAACTGATTCGAGGATGGTTGCCTAAGCCTCCTAAACCATCTTGGGAAATGGGGATTTTTAATCGCATTAACCTAATAGCTTTCTCAGTTACATTCACATTTACGGCTTTAATTCTTATTGCACAATTAATTTCACCTTGGATTACTTCCCCACCAGTATCTTCACGATTTTCGTTTAAATCTAAACCAATCTTGAGAGGAAAAAGCGTTGTCACAAGTATGTCTGAGGAGATTGAAATGGTCTTTCGTCCTAACAATATTGTTGAATTGCGCTTTCTCATACAGATTCCATTACCCTTCGTGTTGGGAGAAGCAGGAATGGGACTTACTTCATTATCATTCTATGCTGTTAGAAGGGATTCGAGTGAAGTTAGTCTTAGAATAGTTTATGATGTTCGATTTCTTCCTAAAAATAAGACTAAGGTTTGGGCTGATATTGTTGCTGGAAAGTTTGCTTCGAAAATAAATGGTATTCCTGTTTTGATTAAAGAGGAAGAGTATTCTTCTACGTTGGGAGAATATAAGCATATTATGATTTATGAGTATAAATTTGAAAATACAAGTAGTGAAAAGGCTTTAGATTTTATTTTTAGCTTTAAGCCAAATCTTGGTTTCAGTAGCCTAATAGATAAGAATCATATAAATAACAATTCAATTGTCACTTACTGGATAGGTGAAGATGGAGGTCGAAAAGGCATACAAATCCTTACTCAAATGCAGACAAATATCAATTATACTTCTGGAAGTGTAAATGTCATTGACATTATTAAGATGTTTGGAGAAAATAAAACTGTTATTCTGAATAATAGTGTTTGGAGATCCTATCTTTACATGAGAATTTATCCACCAATTGGGGTGAGATATAAGTTTGCTGAAATGACCCTGCCGTCCAATTGCAGTAGTTTCCTTCCATTTAAGCCCTCCTTTGATTCTACATACTATTGGTCTTCGTGTGAAATTCGTCCATTAACTGATGGAGAAGCAGCATTTAACAGCTGGAAAATAATATTTGAAGTTGAATCCACATCTCAACAGCAAACAATAAGTCTTACATTAATTGCTATTGTTGGACTTGTAGTAAGCATAGCTATTCTCTATCAAAAATTCACGAGGTGAAAGCCCTGAAACTAAGAGATAAATATGTTAAGCTAATAAGAGGATGGCTACCAAAACAATCAAAAATAATTCAAAAAACAAGGCAAGCGAGGGGATTAACCATATTACAGAATTATATTCCTAAAATACTCTTCATTATTGGTATGATATTTCTCATTACTAATACTGCTTTTGCTTTTACATCTTATTTTGACTGGAGGAGAAATAGTATTATTTTATTAGATGAAGATTGGCACATTGATCCTAAATTAGAGTATATGCATTTTAATTTGGTACGTGAAAATTTGACTTTGAAGTCTTCTGAAACTTATACTTACAAAAAAGTTTTAGTCTTTTATTTATCTGAAGTAGATTATCCTCCCCCACAGGTTCCCTATATCTTAGCAGTTTCAAAGAATATTACAATTAAGGGGCAACTATCTTCCGTAAGCATATTTAATTTCTATGTGTTTGATAGAGAAAACTTTGATTTATGGAGGTTAAATAAAAATTATACTTGCTACTTTAAAACATTTAACATATCGTCAGTCAACTTTAACTTTAATCTAACTTCAGCAAGTATACGAGACCTTAATTATTACTATTTCGTTATTGAGCGAGCTTTAGCTGAAATAGAGCTTAAAGTCTATGTTGATGTATCTCTTGATTACCTTACTGAAACATCCTTTTATGAGAATGTATATTTTTATGGTCTTCGCAGATCTCCTCTGTCCCTTTTCAAAGATGTAAAAGACATCTTCATTAGGGGGCAACTTGTAACAGAAGAGAATAATCCTATCAATTTTTACATTCTAAATGAGACTAGCTTCCATAACTGGAAAATATGTGAGCCTTATACAGCATATTTTGAAGCTAAAAATATTTCAAGAATTACTTTTAGAATACCTCTTAAGGAAGAGCAGGCTGATGGGATGATTTTCTTCGTTGTCGAAAATCCTAATTTATATGTAGGTGAATGGGTGAAAATTTTTGTAGTTTTAGAATGGTATGAAAGACAAAATATTATGGGTGTTCTTTTTAGTGGTCTAGGTGGATTTGCCATTATAATACTATCTGGAGTTTCTAAAATTATCTTAAAACAAACGGGTGTAAAAAGTGAGAGCTAGAGATAAGCTAGCTAGTTTGATTAGAGGTTGGCTACCCAAACCACCTCTTCCCTCTAAGGTTGGATTTCTCAATATAGCAAGATTGAGAATAGATGCATTAACAGTTTTTTCTTGTTTTCTGATTCTTAGTGGTTTTCTTTTTTATTTAATTCCGCCGAGCTTTATGCCCTTTATTGCTAAGTATAGTGTTCAGATAGGCTCTGACCTTGAAGTTTATGGGGTCAACTTTGAATTACATTTCACTGATTTAATTGGAGAGGGTGCTTATCTTAGTGGATTTCTTCATTATCCGAAGCAGGAGAAAATTGAGTTGTATGGAGATTCAATATTAAATTTTTCAACTAAAGTATTTAACAGAAGAGATATAAGCATCTATGTGCATACTCCTGTGTTTTTCATTTGTGAGCCTTACTGGATTGATGATGAAGTTGAAATTCTGTATTGGTCTTTCAGCCATAAAATCTATTTGGTTAAAGATGGTTTTGAGAAGATAATTGGTGTGCTCTCTGATTCTGGAAGGAATATGTGTGAGGATTTTGATATTATTAGAATTAGTATTGAGCTAGCAGATCTAGAGGCTAAAGAGAATGTTACTCCTCCATATAGCTTGATTTGTAGGGGTGGTTGTGAGTATTGGATTTCGACCAGTGTTGATAAATATTATGTTGA